>JBJMTY010000284.1:0-2869 GCA_045811445.1 Allosphingosinicella sp.
ACACTCTAACCCTACACGACGCTCAACAGATCTGCCCGCTGCGGCGGGTTATCGGCGACGTGCACGGCGCCGCCGCCGATGACGGCGCCGCCCACGGTGCAGGCGCACAATTTTGCGAGAGCCATTCTTACCGACATAGCAAAGCACCCTGTTCGAGGCTGGGATGGACAAGTACCCGGTTAAACAGGTGCCCGCCGCATCCGGCTATCCGAGACGAATGCAAAAGAAAGGTTGCGGTGCAAGGGCGTTAACCATGAACAGGCCCGGTTCATGCCCCAAACGGACCGATCCCGGGACTTCCGTCCCATTAGAGGACATTGGCCGGAGCGGGGTGAACGAAGACGAACCGCGCACGGCCCGGCAAATGCGCGGCGCCAGCCATTGTCGGCCCGATTCGCGGACCGGCCGCGAGCTTGCCCGGCGACGCCGCGCCTTGAGCCTTCCAAAAGCCGGCCGCGAGACAAAAATGTCACGCCCCGGCGGCAAAAGCCGAGTCGATTTTTGACCCTATTTGAGTGACTTGTCCTCCCCCATCGCGGCGCGTATAGGCGCGCTGGGGATCAGGCCGACCTAAGCCCGGACGACTCGGGGGCGGCTTGTGTACATACGGACCGGAGGTCCGGTCCGCGTTTGGAGCGGAGGGGTTATGGCTACGGCAGCCACGGGGATTTACGACCATCAAATCAACGGCTCGGGATATCGACCGAGCGCGAACGAAGAGTTCATGAACCCGGCACAGATCGCCTATTTCAGGCGTAAGCTGCTCGGCTGGAAGGACGAGATCCTCCGCGAATCGGAGGGCACGATGGCCCAGCTGAAGAGCGGGCCGATCCGCGAGGCGGACCTGACCGATCGCGCCTCGTCGGAGACCGACTGGGCGATCGAGCTCAGGACCCGCGACCGCCAGCGCAAGCTCATCTCGAAGATCGACTCGGCGCTGCGCCGCATCGAGAGCGGCGAGTATGGCTTTTGCGAGGTGACCGGCGAGCCGATCGCGCTCGCCCGGCTCGAGGCGCGCCCGATCGCGACCATGACGGTCGAGGCCCAGGAACGCCACGAACGCAACGAACGCGTCAGCCGCGACGACTGATCCTCCAAGCCCCGGTTTCGGCCGGGGCTTTTTCGTTTGAGGCAGAGCGGCGCCGGGGCACGCGCACGGTTCACGCGAAGGCGCGAAGCCGCGAAGTGCTCCCCGGCGCTACAATCAGGCTCGCGGCCAGTCCCCGAGGCTGTGAAGCCATGGGCGCCTTCGTGCCTTCGCGCCTTCGCGTGAACCGTGTCTGGACTCCGAGCGGCGATGCTTTCGAAGCAGGGAACGAAAACGGGCCCGGAGCTTGCGCCGCGGGCCCGTCTTTCTTGTCGCGAGTCGCGCGCCCTAGTGAAGGCCGGCGATCTCCTCCTTCACGCGGAGCTTCTCTTTCTTCAGGCGGGACAGGGTGGCCATGTCTGGCATCGGTCGCTGACTTTCCTCCGATATGCGGGCTTCGATGTCAGCGTGCTTCGTCTGCAATGCCGAGATATGCGCCTGTTGCATTCCCATCTCCTTTGCTTGTGCCTGACGATGTTAACCTCTCCGGGGCCCCCGTGTCTCCTGCCGTTCCGGCGGCCGACCGCAACTGTACGGCGCCCCGTCGATGAGCTAGCTTTACTCCTTTCCAAAGCGCGTGAGTAGGGGGCGCGGCGACGGCTATGCAGGCGATCGGCGGCGAGATGAGCGCGGCGGCGCGGCTGGTGCGCCTCAGGACCGAGCATCGCGACCTCGACGCCGCCATCGCCGCCTTGCTCGCCGTGCCCGCGCCCGACCAGCTCCAGGTCGCGCGCCTCAAGAAGCGCAAGCTGCGCCTGCGCGACGAGATCGCCCAGCTCGAGGACCAGCTCATCCCCGACATCATCGCCTGAGTGCAAAGATCGCCTGAGCGCGCCGGCGCGTCCCCTTGCGGCACAGCGCGGGCGTTCACCCTCTTTCCCTGTTCCGCCGCGCGCCCGCCTGTGGCACGTCGCGACAATGATGGCCGCAGACCCTGTCCAGACGCCGCTGACCCCCAAGCTGGTCGGCGCGCTCTACACCGAGGCGATGCTGCTCGCCGACGAGGTCCGCGCCTATTTCGACCGCCACGGCCGCGAGGAGCGCGACTCGCTCGACCCGATCCTGCGGGTCGGCTTCTCGTGCGAGTCGCTGAAGGTGACGACGCGGCTGATGCACGTCATCGCCTGGCTGCTCACCCAGCGCGCGGTCGAAACGGGCGAGCTGACCGCGCTCCAGGCGCGCAAGCCGACCCGGCGGCTCGGCGAGGCGGCGGACAGCGATTCCTCGGTCGTCGCGCGCCTTCCCGCCCACGCCATCGCCCTCATCGAGGCGAGCCGCGACCTCTATGCGCGTGTCCAGCGCCTCGACGAGACCGGCGTCACCCCCACCCACGCCGCACCCAGCCCGGCGCGCAGCCTGCTGTCGAGGCTCGAACGCTCGTTCTGACCGCGCTACACGGGGGCGCATGAGCTTTTCCTTCGCTTACGGCCCGCGCCTCGTCGCCGGCCCCGGCCGCGCGTCCGAGCTCGCCGGCCTGCTGCCGCCCGGCCCGTGCCTGTTCGTCACCGACGCGGGGCTGCGTGCGCTCGGCCTTGCCGACGCGGCGCTCGTCTCGCTCGAGGCCGCGGGGATCGAGGCGCGGATCTTCGACGCCGTCGAGGCCGATCCTTCGCGCGACACTCTGCTGGCGGCGGTCGCGGCGGGGGAGGGGTGCGCCTCGGTGGTCGGCTTCGGCGGCGGCAGCCCGATGGACGTCGCCAAGCTCGCCGCTTATTTGCTCGGCAGCGGCGACGAGCTCGAGGCGATCTGGGGCGTCGGCAAGGCGACCGGCCCGAGGCTCCC
>JBJMTY010000285.1:0-9241 GCA_045811445.1 Allosphingosinicella sp.
AAGCTTCGCCGTTTCTGGCGGGGCCTCTATTCTCCCTCCCCGGTGGGGAGGGGGGAATTTGTCTCAGTCGTCCTTGCGGGTCATGCCGCCGCCGGCTTCGCAGACAGCTTCACCCCCAGCGCCTTGAGCACCGCGACGATGGTCGCGAAGGACGGGTTCCCGTCTTCGCCGAGCGCCTTGTAGAGGCCGGCGCGGGTGATGCCGGCCGCCCTCGCGAGCTCCGCCATGCCCCTGGCGCGGGCGACGTGGCGGAGGGCGTCGCGCATCTCGTCCGGGTCCCCCGCCTCGAAGACCGCCTCCAGATAGGCGGCGATGGCTTCGTCGCTGCCGAGGAACTCGGTGACGTCCCAGCGCGTGGTCTCAAGCGTCATCTTCGTCGTCCTTCAACATGGCGTGGGCCTTGGCGATGTCGGCCGCGTGGCTCGCTTTGTCCCCGCCGCACAGCAGGATCAGCTCCGCAGCCCGCGCTGCGCGGCGTAGAGGCGGTAGCCGGGGCCGTAGTGAATGCGCATTTCGGTCACTCCGGCACCGAGCGACTTAGCATCGCCGAGATGGCCCGCCTGCGCCCGCTCGATACGTCGCACGATCTGCGCCTGCGCACCTATGTCGCGCAGTCGCCCAAACCAGCGCCGGAAGACCGCCGTCTGCCGCACTTCCATCGCGCCACGCTACGGCGCTCGCCGTCGTGTGTCAACCATAGGATACGACCTGCGCCTTCCTTCGCGCCTTCGCGGCTTCGCGTGAAACGAAAAAGCCCCGCCATTTCTGGCGGGGCCTTTCTGTGCGGACCGGCTGGGTAGGAGCCCGGGCCGGTGGTTCGAGTGCGAACCTCCGATGCCGAGCCCTCTACCCCTCCACCGCCAAAATTGGCGGTCCCCCTCCCCATCTGGCGATGGGGAGGAAGAGATCAGTCGTCGTTGCGGGTCAGGAAGGCGGGCGCGAAATCGGGGTCGCCGCCTTCCTCGCGGGCGGGGCGGTCGTCGCGGCGGGGGCCGCGGTCGCCGCCTTCGCCGCCGCGGCCTTCACCGCCCCGGCTTTCGCCGCGAGGCCCGCGGTCGCGGTCGCCGCCGTCGCGGCGGGGGCCGCGGTCACGGCCGCCGCGATCGCCTCGGCCTTCGCCGCCCCGGCCTTCACCGCCCCTGCCTTCGCCGCGGGGTCCCCGGTCGCCGTCGCGGCGGGGGCCGCGGTCGCCGCGATCACCACGCGGACCGCGGTCCTCGCGGGGAGGACGGGTGTCCTCGAGCTCGGCGCCGGTCTCCTGGTCGACGACGCGCATCGACAGGCGGACCTTGCCGCGCGGATCGATCTCGAGCACCTTGACCTTCACTTCCTGGCCTTCGGAGACGACGTCGGTCGGGCGCTCGACCCGCTCGTTCTTCATCTCGGAAACGTGGACGAGACCGTCCTTGCCGCCCATGAAGTTCACGAACGCGCCGAAGTCGACGATGTTGACGACCTTGCCGGAATAGACCTTGCCGACCTCGGGCTCCTCGACGATGCCCTGGATCCACTTCCTCGCCGCCTCGATCTGGTCGAGGTCGGAGGAGCTGATCTTGATCACGCCCTCGTCGTCGATGTCGACCTTGGCGCCGGTCTGGGCGACGATCTCGCGGATCACCTTGCCGCCGGTGCCGATGACGTCGCGGATCTTCGCCTTGTCGATCTGCATCGTCTCGATCCGCGGCGCGTGGGCGCTAAGCTCGGTCCGCGCGCTGCCCAGCGCCTTGGTCATCTCGCCAAGGATATGGGCGCGGCCTTCCTTCGCCTGGGCCAAGGCGGCTTTCATGATCTCCTCGGTGATGCCCGCGATCTTGATGTCCATCTGCAGCGAGGTGATGCCCTCGCTGGTGCCGGCGACCTTGAAGTCCATGTCGCCGAGATGGTCCTCGTCGCCGAGGATGTCGGAGAGGACCGCGAAGTCCTTGCCTTCCAGGATCAGGCCCATGGCGATGCCGGAGACCGGCCGCTTGATCGGCACGCCGGCGTCCATCAGGCTGAGCGAGCCGCCGCACACCGTCGCCATCGACGAGGAGCCGTTCGACTCGGTGATGTCGGAGGTGACGCGCACCGTGTAGGGGAATTCGTCATGGCTCGGCAGCACGGCGCGGAGCGCGCGCCAGGCGAGCTTGCCGTGGCCGACGTCGCGGCGCGAGGGCGCCCCGAAGCGACCGACTTCCCCGACCGAATAAGGCGGGAAATTGTAGTGCAGCATGAAGCGCTGGTACCACAGGCCCTCGAGGCTATCGATCATCTGCTCGGCGTCCTTGGTGCCGAGCGTGGTGGTGCAGATCGCCTGGGTCTCGCCGCGCGTGAACAGCGCCGAGCCGTGGGTGCGCGGCAGGAAGCCGACCATCGCCTCGATCGGGCGGACGGTGCGGGTGTCGCGGCCGTCGATGCGGCGGCCGTCCTTGAGGATGGCGCCGCGGACGATCTCCGCCTCGAGCTTCTTGACGAGCTTGTTCGCGACCATCTGCTCCTGCGGCTCCGCCTCGGCGAACGCCGCCTTGGCCTTGTCGCGGGCGACGGCGAGCATCGCCTGGCGCTCGGACTTGCTGGTCGTCTTGTAGGCGGCGGCGATGTCCTCGCCGATCAGGTCCTTGAGCTTCGCCTTGATGGCGGTCTTGTCCTGGCCCTCGTCGATCTCCCAAGGCTCCTTGGCCGACTGCTCGGCGAGGCGGATGATCGCGTCGATCACCTTGCGGCTCTCGGCATGGGCGAACATGACGGCGCCGAGCATGACCTCTTCCGAAAGCTCCTTGGCTTCGGATTCGACCATCATCACGGCATTGTGGGTGGCGGCGACGATGAGGTCGAGCTCGCCTTCCTTGATCTGCTCCTGGTTCGGGTTGAGCAGATATTCGCCGTCCTTGTAGCCGATCCGGGCGGCGCCGATCGGGCCCATGAAGGGCACGCCGGAGATGGTCAAAGCGGCCGAGGCGGCGATCATCGCGACGATGTCGGGCTCATTCTCCCCGTCGAACGACAGCACCTGGGCGATGACGTTGATCTCGTTGTAGAACCCTTCCGGGAAGAGCGGCCGGATCGGCCGATCGATGAGGCGGCTGGTCAGCGTTTCCTTTTCGGTCGCACCGCGCTCGCGCTTGAAGAAGCCGCCCGGGATGCGCCCGGCGGCCGCGAATTTCTCTTGATAGTGCACGGTCAGCGGGAAGAAATCCTGCCCCGGCTTGACGCTCCTGGCCGCGGTGACGGCGCAGAGCACGACGGTTTCGCCGAGGGTCGCGAGCACCGCGCCGTCGGCCTGGCGGGCGATCCGGCCCGTCTCGAGAGTGAGGGTCTTTCCGCCCCACTCGATTTCCACTTTCTTGGTGTCGAACATGTGATTTCCTTCAACGCCCTGCGCCCGATGCGGAGGGGGCCTGTGTGCAGGCTATGTGCCCGCGGACATGGGTCCATACGACCCGACCGGGCGAACCGCCGAATTGCGGGCGCCCGATATGCGAAGCGGCCCGCAAAGGGGCCGCTCCCGACGTTATTTGCGAAGGCCGAGCTTCGCGATGAGGGCGGTATAGCGCTCGCCTTCGGTCTTCCTCAGATAATCGAGGAGCGAGCGGCGCTTGTTGACGAGCATGATCAGGCCGCGGCGCGAATGATTGTCCTTCGCGTGGGTCTTGAAATGCTCGGTGAGGTTGTTGATCCGCTCGGTAAGGATCGCGACCTGGACCTCGGGGGATCCGGTGTCGCCCTTGGTGCGGGCATTGTCCTGAATGATGTCCTGCTTGCGCTCGGCTGTCACCGACATCGTCAAACTCCTTCATGCGTCGAGGTTGAAGCCGCGCACCACCCGAAGCCCTTCTTCGGAAGCCTCCACGAGCGCAACCGGAACAGGCCCGTCGGTTGCAAGATGGAGACCCGGCTTTGCGGCGATCCCGGCCAATCGGCGCCCCTGGCGGAGCGCCCTTGCCTGGTCGGGGGTGACGGAGAAAGCCGGGATGTCGTCCAGCCCCGCCGCCAGCGGCAAGAGTGCCTGTTCAAGGCTGCGCGCTCTAGCGAATTCCCCCAGCTTGTCCAGCGAAATCGCGGAATCGAGGGTGAACGGGCCAGCCTCGAGGCGGCGCAGCATGACGACGTGGCCGACCGTGCCGAGCGTGCGCGCGACGTCGCGGGCGAGGCTGCGGATGTAGGTGCCCTTGGAGACGCGGGCGCGGAGGGTAATTTCGTCTAGTTCCTCCCCGGAACGGGGAGGGGGACCATGCGAAGCATGGTGGAGGGGTCCCGCGCCTGCGCTGCCCCGCCGCCGGGCCCCCTCCACCACCGCCTTCGGCGGCGGTCCCCCTCCCCGTTCCGGGGAGGAGCCAAGGCTGTGCACCGTCACCCGCCGCACCTTCATTTCTACCTCGGCTCCCGCCCGCGCCAGATCGTAGGCCCGCTTCCCCTCCAATTTGATCGCCGAATAGACCGGCGGCACCTGCTCGATCTCCCCGGTGAAGCGCTCCAGCACTGCCTCCACCTGCGCCAAGCTCGGCCGAGCGTCGGATCGATCGACCACCGCCCCTTCCGCATCCAGCGTGTCCGTCTCCTCGCCGAAGCGGATGGTGAATTCGTACAGCTTGTCCGAATCGAGCATGCGGCCGGCGAGCTTGGTCGCCTCCCCGAGCGCCACCGGCAGCACCCCGCTCGCCAGCGGATCGAGGGTGCCGCCGTGGCCGACCTTGACCTTGTCATAGCCGCCTTCGCGCAGCGCCCGCTTCACCGCCGAGACGACCTGGGTCGAACCGGGGCCGACCGGCTTGTCGATGACCAGCCAGCCGTGCATCAGCGCTTGCCGGCGACGGCGTCCGCGAGCCCGAACCGGAGCTGCCGCGCCTCGGCTTCCTTGAGCCTTTCCATGAAATGGCGGCGGCAAAGGGCGACGTAGCGGTCGTTGCCGCCGATCTCGGTCTGGGCACCGGCGCGGACGGCATGGCCTTCGGCGTCGACGCGCAGGTTCATCGTCGCCTTGCGCCCGCATTCGCAGATCGCCTTCAGCTCGACCAGTTTGTCGGCCAGCGCGAGCAAGGCGGCGCTGCCCTCGAACAGATTGCCCTGGAAGTCGGTCCTGAGGCCGTAGCAGAGCACCGGCAGGCCGGTCTCGTCGGCGATCCCGGCGAGATCGTGGACCTGCCCGCGGCTCAGGAACTGCGCCTCGTCGACCAGCACGACATGGACCGGCCGCCTCGCCATCTCCGCCTCGATCGCGGCGCGGATCGGCGTCGCCGCGTCATAGGCGTTGGCCTCGGCCTTGATGCCGATGCGGCTGTCGATGACGCCGTAGCCCGAGCGGTCGTGGATTCCCGCCGTCCACAGCATCGTGCCCATCCCCCGCTCGCGATAGTTGAAATCGGTCTGCAGCAGGATGGTCGACTTGCCGGCGTTCATCGACGCATAATAGAAATAGAGCTTGGCCATCAGCCGTGGACCATAGCCTTGCCGCAACCCGGCGCAAACCGGCGCTTCACTCGCCTGAAGCGGTCCCAGCCCACTCCCCGGCGAGGATCGAGAACAGGATGGTGTCGCGCACGTGGCCGGTCCAGGTGACGCGCTCGGCCCGGATCACGCCCTCGCGCACCGCGCCCAGCTTCGCCATCGCCGCCCGGCTGCGCGCGTTGCGGGCATCGACGCGGAACTCGACGCGGCGGAAGCCGCAGGCGAAGGCGCGGCGCAGCATCAGATCCTTGACCCGGCGGTTGAAGCCGGTGCCGCGCAGCCGCGGCACGTAGTAAGTGTTGCCGATCTCGAGCACGCCGCGCTCGGGCTCGATGCCGAGATAGGCGCTCATCCCGACCAGCTCGCCGGCGAGCAGGATCGCGAAGGCCCAAGCGTGCGGCCGCTCGACCAGCCCGTCGAAGCTCGCGTCGAAATGCTCCGGATCGTAGGGGATGGCGTAAATCCGCCAGATTTCGGGATCGAGCGCGCAAGCCGCCCGCAAAGGCTCGCGATGGGCTTCGGACAGCGGCTGGAGGCGCAGGTCGCCCTTCGCCATCGCTGCGGCAAGGCGCGTCATCGGGAAACGATCGCCCTCTCGAGCCGGACCCTTCCGGACCAGGGATCGCCGACCACCTCGAGCGCCAGGTTGCCGCTCTCCGGCTGGCGGCAGCCCTGACTGTGCACCCCTTCCTGCACGATCGCGCGGAGCTCGCCCGCAACGGTCCAAGTCATCCCGGAAACGTTGACGTAAGCGCCTGGACGGCAATGTTGCCGGCGGAGGAAGAGCCGCGCGGCGGAGGAACGCATCCGGCGCGATTCCCGCCACCCGCCGCGGCGGTAGGCAAAATAGCGCAGCTGGGCGGTCTGACCGGATCCTTCGCCGTCGTTCAGCACGAACCCGCTGCCGTCGGGATTCCACAGGAAAGTCACCGGCTGCTCCAGGTCCTTGACCGTGAGGCCGCCGGTGACGCCCAGGACGATATGGTCGCCGCCGTCCCCGAGAGGCCGGCTGCGGGCGACGAGGCGGCCGCGCGGAGCGGGTATGGCGAGGGCGCAGTCGCTCGAAAGCGGCACGCGAAACCGGCCGAGCCGCGGGTGCCGGTTTATCTTTGCGCAGTCGAGGGAAGCGAAAGCGGCCGACCCGTCGAGCCCGGCCGGAGTCGATCCGGCATAGCCCGCCGAACGCCGGGCCTCCGCCCCGCCTGGCCCGGCGACGAGGAAAAGCGCCAGAATGAGCGTCAGGGCCGACTTGCCTTCAGGGCTTTCGTTGCGGCGAGCCATGGCGGCCTAATCGGCGGCGGGCAAAATGTCGTCGGCGGAGACGTCGAGCGCTCGCGCCAACTTCCGCCATATCGAGGGGGAGCCTCGCCGCGTGCCCTTCTCGATCTGCGAGAGGAAGGATTTCCCTATCCCAACCGCCGTCGCGAGAGCATCGAGCGTCATGCCGCGATGCTTGCGCCACAGCCGAAGGGGGCTCTCTCCGGCGAGCAGACGGTCCGCGAACTCGGCAGGCAGATACTCCTCCCCTTGCTCGCGCCGCCGCTCCGCTTCGATAGCGGCAAGCGCGTCGGCCTTGTCCTCGGCGAGATCGAGCAAGCGCTGGTAATCGGCAACCGGCAGCATGGCGATCCGCTGCCCCCCAATTTCCACGATCTGAGCGCCCATATCACCCGTGCCTTTCAATAGACGGAGCCTCGAGGGCCGACGTCGTCGATCCAGAGGACATCGTCCTCTATGCGGAAGATGATCCGCCAATCCTGCACCCGCAGCCGAAACTCCGGACGGCCCTTCAGCTTCCTCACGTTGGCGTTCGGTGCCAGAGGCTCGGCAGCAAGCTCCCCGATCTTCTGACGGATCAGCGCGCGCTTGTCCGATTTGAGCAAGGCCCGCAACGCCGTCTTCGAGAAGCGGATATCCACCTGCTAATATTCACACTATGCAGCTTTTTCGTCAATCCAGAATCCACGATACGCAAATTTCCTGACGAAATTGCAGCGGGCGTGCCCTCACCCCTCCCCGTCCCCCAGATCCCGCGCCACCTTCGGGTTGCGCAGGAGGGTGTCGATGTGGCTGCCTTCGTCGAAGCTCTCGTCGGCGAGGAATTTGAGCTTTGCCGCGTATTTGGTGTTCACGCGGCTGGCCACGGCGCGCTGGAGATAGGCGGTGTGGGTGCGCAGCGCCTTGAGCACCGTCGCCTCGTCCTGGCCGAGCAGCGGCTTCACGAAGGCAGTGGCGTGGCGCAGGTCCGGCGACATGCGCACTTCCGTCACCGAGACGAGGTGGCTGGCCAGCACGTCGTCGTGGACCTCGCCGCGCATCAATATGTCGGACAAAGCATGGCGCACCTGCTCGCCGACGCGGAGCAGGCGGACGGACTTGCCTTCGGGGGTTTCCTTTTGACGCATCGCTTCACCCGATCCAGTAGAACAGCCCGACGAGCAGGCACGGCAGCAGCCACAGCCAAATGTCGTCCACACACCCGTTGAGCACGCCCGCGGCGCGCTCCTGGCCCCGCGTCAGCTCGGGCTCGCGCTCCCCCTCGCGTTCCGCGTCGGCGCGGGCCTCCTCCGGGGTCCAGAGCGGCGGGCGCCCGGTCACAGCGTGCGCGCGCGCTCCTCGACCTCAAAGACTTCGAGGTGATCGCCCGCCTTGATGTCGTTGGTGTCGGCGAGGAGGACGCCGCATTCGAGGCCGGCGCGGACTTCCGCCACGTCGTCCTTGAAGCGCCGCAGCGACGAGATGGTCGTCTTCGAGACGATGACGTCCTCGCGGGTGAGGCGGGCGTGGAGGCCCTTCCTGATGACGCCCTCGAGCACCAGCAGGCCGGCGGCCTTGTCGCGCTTGCCGGCGGGGAAAACCTCCTTGACCTCGGCGCGGCCGAGCACGGTCTCGATGATCTCCGGCCCGAGCTGGCCGCCCATCGCTTCCCGCACCCAGTCGGTGAGGTGGTAGATGACGTCGTAATAGCGGAACTCGACCTTGTTGCGCTCGGCAGTCTCGCGCGCCTTGGCGTTCGGGCGGACGTTGAAGCCTATGATCGGCGCGCCCGAAGCCGCGGCGAGGATCACGTCGCTCTCGGTGATGGCGCCGACTCCGGCGTGGAGGATCCGCGCCTTGATGTCCTCGGTCGAGATGCGGTTGACCGCGCTGACGATCGCCTCGACCGAACCCTGGACGTCGCCCTTGACGACGATCGGGAATTCCTTGGCCTGGTTCTCGCGCGAGGCGAACATGTTCTCGAGGCTGACAGGCGCCGTGGTGGTGCGCTTGCGGTCGAGGACGCCCTGGCGATAGGCGGCGACCTCGCGGGCGCGGGCGTCGTTCTCGACGACCGTCAGCGTGTCGCCCGCCGACGGGACGCCGGAAAGGCCGAGCACCTCGACGGGTACGGAGGGGCCCGCCTCCTTCACCTGCTTGCCCTTGTCGTCGATCATCGCGCGGACCTTGCCGGGGACGGCGCCGACCACGAAGATGTCGCCGACCTTCAAGGTCCCGCGCTGGACGAGGACGGTGGCGAGCGGGCCGCGGCCCTTGTCGAGCTTGGCCTCGACCACCGCGCCTTCGGCCGGACGGTCCGGGTTGGCGCGCAGCTCGAGCAATTCGGCCTGGAGCGCGATCGCCTCGAGCAGCTTGTCGAGGTTGGTCTTCTTGAGCGCCGAAACCTCGACGTTCTGGACGTCGCCGCCCATCTCCTCGACCACGATCTCGTGCTGGAGAAGCTCCTCGCGGACCTTCTGCGGCTTGGCCTCCGGCTTATCGATCTTGTTGATCGCGACGATCATCGGCACGCCGGCCGCCTTGGTGTGGTTGATCGCCT
>JBJMTY010000286.1:0-3736 GCA_045811445.1 Allosphingosinicella sp.
AGCTTGATGCCGAGATCCTCGCTGATCATCTCGCCGCCGGTGAGGATCGCGATGTCCTCGAGCATCGCCTTGCGGCGATCGCCGAAGCCCGGCGCCTTGACCGCCGCGACCTTGAGGCCGCCGCGCAGCTTGTTGACGACCAGGGTGGCGAGAGCCTCGCCCTCGATGTCCTCAGCGATGATCAGGAGCGGGCGGCCGGACTGCGCGACGGCTTCCAGGATGGGGAGCATCGCCTGCAGGTTCGACAGCTTCTTCTCGTGAAGCAGGATGTAGGGGTCGGCGAGCTCGACCTGCATCTTCTCGGCATTGGTGATGAAATAGGGGCTGAGATAGCCGCGGTCGAACTGCATGCCCTCGACCACGTCGAGCTCGAACTCGAGGCCCTTGGCCTCCTCGACGGCGATGACGCCTTCCTTGCCGACCTTGTCCATCGCCTCGGCGATCTTCTCGCCGACGACGGTGTCGCCGTTCGCAGAGATGATTCCGACCTGGGCGATCTCGTTGTTGCTCGACACCGGCTTCGACCGCGCCTTGAGGTCCTCCACGACCTTCAGGACAGCGAGGTCTATGCCGCGCTTGAGGTCCATGGGGTTCACCCCCGCCGAAACGGATTTCATGCCTTCGCGGACGATGGCTTGAGCAAGGACGGTGGCGGTGGTGGTGCCGTCGCCGGCATGATCGTGGGTTCGCGACGCGACCGAGCGCAGCATCTGCGCGCCCATATTCTCGAACTTGTCGTGGAGGTCGATCTCCTTGGCGACGGTGACTCCGTCCTTGGTGATGCGCGGCGCGCCATAGCTCTTGTCGAGCAGGACGGTGCGGCCCTTGGGGCCGAGCGTCACCTTGACGGCGTTGGCGAGGATATCGACGCCGCGGGTGATGCTTTCGCGGGCATCGCGGGAGAATTTGACGTCTTTGGCGGCCATGTTGGGTTCCTTGATTTGGGGTGCCGGCGGTCAGGCCGCTCGGGCGAGGAGCGTCGCCGCTCCAGAAGGGATATCGGCCGGTCTCAGCCGAGGACGCCGAGGATGTCGGCTTCCTTCATGATGATGAGGTCCTCGCCGTCGAGCTTCACTTCGCTGCCGGACCATTTTCCGAACAGGATCTTGTCGCCGGCCTTGACGTCGAGCGGCGTCACATTGCCGTCTTCGGAACGGGTGCCCGAGCCGACGGAGACGATCTCGCCTTCCTGCGGCTTCTCCTTCGCGGTGTCGGGGATGATGATGCCGCCGGCGGTTTTCTCGGCGGCTTCGATCCGGCGCACGAGCACGCGGTCGTGAAGGGGGCGGAATGTCATGGATAAAGCTCCTCGCGCTGGATCGCGACGAAGTCGTCGCTTCACAAGCGGGAGCCAGCGCTGCCAATTTGCGATTGGCACTCTCGATGCGAGAGTGACAACATTTCTCATGTGGGGGGTAGAACCTCCCCGGTCAAGCCGGGGGCTGCGTTGGCATCCGCTGCCCGAGCCCTTACATCGGATCATCACCTGATCGATCCGCAAGAATCTCGTGACAGGGAGACACGTCGTGCTCCCGCTTGCGCACACGAAGGCGTCACATGTCAGATCATCTCCAACCGGACCGCGCCGCCCCGACCGAAAGCCCGTGCAAGGAGGCGCGAGACACCGTTGCCGGATGCCGCGACCGAGCGGCGGGGGACCGTCTCCAGGCTGCGAGCGCCGGCACCGAGAACGGCCGCCGGGTGTTAGAGCGCAGCGCCGCCAGCTGGGACGCGCGGGCGGACGATTTACAGGAGGGGGAGGACGCTTGCTCGCAGCAGCGGGCCGCCGACCGGGATCTGTGGGCGAGCGGGGAGCGCGATGATCCTGCCCGGCCGGATTGACGAGGCGGCCGAAGCTTGGACGTGGAAAAGCCCCAGCGTCCCCCCAAGGGGCTGGGGCTTCTCCGGCCTCAAAGCAGGAGGCTGACGCCGCTTCATGGCGGGTCCGCAACGGCCGGATCGAGCCGATCGACGGCCTATGCGCGTGCCTCGTGTCGGCGTCAGGCTGGAGGTTGTCAACGGCGGGTACAGGTACCGACGCAGGAGCGTGCGCAACATGCGTGGGGCAGGCTAGAACAGCGCGCGGGCGGCGACATAGTGGCCGTGCCCCGCGCCGGCCGAAGCAAGAGCGGCCCACAAAGCGAGCAGCTCGACCAGAATTCCCATAGCGACGCCGGCCGAGACAGCGCTTAGGCTCGCCGATCTTGCAGCCCTAGCCATGGTCGAGAGCTACATTCCCCGACAGCCGCCCCTCACCCGCCTTGCGCCGTCGCTCCAGCTCCTCGGCGAAGCCGCGGAGCCGGTTCGGGGGCGCCGCGCTCGGCGGGACGATGATCGCGCAGCCGCGGCTCACCATCACGATCAGATAGCCGCCGACATGATGCGAGGATCGTATGCCCGGCCAGCGCAGCAGGATGCTGGCCACGCCCGAATCGGAGACGAGCCCCTCCCCGGTGAGGGAGACGGTCTTGGCCGGCGTCCGCCAGTCTAGACGGACCGCCGGCAACAGGACGAACGTCAGCGCCAGCAGGAAGAAACACGGGCCCGCGACCAGCGGCTCTCCGGCGGCCAGCCCAGCCAGCGCCCCGCCGCCCAACAGCAACGCCACCGCCGCGCACCAGAGGCGGACCACCCAATGGCCGGTGCGGAACGAGATCAGGAGCGATGCGACGACGCGCTCGCGCGCGGTGATCCGGTAGGGGCCCAGCCGGTACGGATCGTCTTCCAAATTCGGTCCTCCCCTCGGATCCTCAGGCGAGCAGCCCCACCTGCTGCGCCCCTTCCAAGTTCATCTTGCCCGCCACGTAGAGGATCATGACGAGGCCCGCCCAGGCGATCCAGTGGTAGCGCTGGACGAGCTTGGCGACGAGGTTGGCGGCGAGGCCCATGAAGGTCACCGAGAGCGCGAGGCCGATGAACAGGACGGCGGGGTGGTCGCGGGCGGCGGCGGCGACGGCGAGGACGTTGTCGAGGCTCATCGACAGGTCCGCGAGCGTGACCTGGATGGCGGCGCGCAGGAAGGACTTGCTGCGCGGCGGGCCTTCGACCGTCGCCGTGTCGGGATCGTCGGCGGTGACGTCGGGCTTCGGCCACAGCTCCCGGCCCATGTTCCAGGCGACCCACAGCAACAGCAGCCCGCCGCCGAGCAGCAGGCCGGTGAACTTGAGGAGCTGGGTCGCGACGAGGGCGAAGGCGATCAGGAAGACGAACGCCATGGCGACGCCGAGCATGATCACCCGCCGCCGCTCCCGGGCGGGGAGGCCGGAGGTCAACGTGCCCATGATGACGACATTGTCGCCGGCCATGGTGAGATCGATGAGGATCACCTGGCCGAGCGTCAGCAGCCCGGCGGCGGTGAAGATGTCGGCGAAATCGAACATGCGTCCTGCGAACGCCGCCGGGGCGCTACTGGTTCATCGAGGCGAAGAAGTCCTCGTTCGACTTGGCGTCCTTCATCTTGTCGAGGAGGAACTGCATCGCGTCGACGGTGCCCATCTGCATGAGGATGCGCCTGAGCACCCACATCTTGGCGAGCGTGCCCTGATCGACGAGCAACTCCTCCTTGCGCGTGCCGGACTTGCCGACGTCGAGCGAGGGGAAGATGCGCTTGTCGGCGACCTTGCGGTCAAGGATGACCTCGCTGTTGCCGGTGCCCTTGAACTCCTCGAAGATTACCTCGTCCATCTTGGAACCGGTATCGATCAGCGCCGTGGCGATGATTGAGAGCGAGCCGCCT
>JBJMTY010000287.1:0-5500 GCA_045811445.1 Allosphingosinicella sp.
CCGCCGCGCTCCCGACCTCGCCGGCGAGGCCGCGAGCCTCGCCGAAGCGCTCGCTCTTCGCCACGGGCTCAGGCTGCAGGCGGGCAAGATGGTCGCCGAGCTGGTGCCGCCGGGCGTCGACAAAGGCGCCGCGGTGCGGCGGCTGATGGCGGAACCGCCGTTCGCCGGCGCGCGTCCTGTCTTCGTGGGCGACGATCTGACCGACGAGCATGGCTTCGAGGCGGCGGCCGCGCTGGGCGGCGGCGGCATCCTCGTCGGCCCCCCGCGCGAGACGGCCGCGCGCTGGCGCCTCGTCGGCGTCGACGCGGTGCATGCCTGGCTGGAGGCGGCGGCGCGTGGCTGACCTCGAGCTGTGGCCGATCGGCAATTGCCAGGTCTCGGCGCTGGTTGACGGCGAGGCGGGCTTCGTCTGGGGCTGCGCGCCGCGCGTCGACGGCGACCCCCTGTTCTGCGCGCTGCTGAACCCGGCGGGCGAATCGCCGCTGCCGCGCGGCGAATGGCGCCTCTCGGTCGAGAACCAGGTTTCCGCCGAGCAGAGCTATTTGCGCAACACGCCGATCCTGGCGACGCGCCTCACCGACGCCGACGGCGCCGTCGCCGAGATTTTCGATTTCTGCCCGCGCTTCGAGCGCAGCGGGCGGATGTACCGGCCGGTCGGATGGGCGCGGATCGCCCGGCCGCTGGCCGGCGCGCCCCGGCTGCGCGTCGCGCTCAACCCCGCCACCGGCTGGGGCGCCAACGATGCCGAGCGGACCAGCGGCACCAACCACGTGCGTTACCTGCTCAAGCCGCAGCCGCTGCGGCTCACCACCGATGCTCCGGTCGGCCACGTCCTCGACGGCCGCGCCTTCCGGCTGGAGCGCGCGCACCATTTCTTCCTCGGCCCCGACGAGCCGTTCGTCGGTCATGTCGGCCACAGCCTGGCGGCCTGGCTCCACCAGACCGCCGACGAATGGCGCGGCTGGGTCCGCGGCCTCGCCATTCCGCTCGAATGGCAGCGCATCGTCATTCGCGCCGCGATCACGCTCAAGCTGTGCCAGCACGAGGAAACCGGGGCGATCGTCGCGGCGCTCACCACCTCGATTCCCGAGGCGCCCGATTCGGGCCGCAATTGGGACTATCGCTATTGCTGGATCCGCGACGCTTATTACACCGTCCAGGCGCTCAACCGGCTCGGCGCGCTCGACGTGCTGGAAAATTATCTCGGCTACCTGCGCAACATCGTCGACGACGCGCAAGGCGGCCGCATCCAGCCGCTCTACGCCGTGTCGGGCGAGGCGACGCTCGAGGAAAGCGAAGCCGAGGCGCTGGCCGGCTATCGCGGCATGGGCCCGGTGCGGGTCGGCAACGCCGCCTATAGCCAGATCCAGCACGACGCCTACGGGCAGATAATCCTCTCCAACCTCCAGGCGTTCATCGACGAGCGCCTGTTCCGCAAGGCGACCGAGGCCGATTTCCGGGCGCTGGAGCGGGTCGGCGAGCGGGCGTGGGAGTCGCACGACCAGCCCGATGCCGGCCTGTGGGAGTATCGCACCAAAAGCGCCGTCCACACCTACAGCGCGGTGATGAGCTGGGCGGCGTGCGACCGGCTCGCCAACGCCGCCGAGGTGCTGGGCCTCGAAGACCGTCAGAAGCTGTGGCGCGAGCGCGCGGGGGCGATCCGCGAGCGGATCGACGAGGCCGCCTGGTACGAGCCCGAGCGGCGTTTCGGCGCCAGCTTCGGGGGCGGGGATTTGGACGCGAGCCTGCTCCAGCTCGTCGACATGCGCTTCCTCGACGCGTCCGATCCGCGCTTCCTCGCCACGTTCGAGGCGGTCGAGAAGGGGCTGAGGCGCGGGGAGCACATGCTTCGCTACGCCGCCGAGGACGATTTCGGCCTGCCGGAGACCGCGTTCAACTTCTGCACCTTCTGGCTGATCGAGGCGCTGCAGCTCGCTGGCCGCGGCGAGGAAGCGCGGGCGCTCTACGAGAAGACGCTCGAACGGCTCACGCCCGCCGGCCTGCTCTCCGAGGACACCGATTTCGCCACCGGCGAACTGTGGGGGAACTACCCGCAAACCTATTCGCTGGTCGGCCTGGTCAATTGCGCCGTGCTGCTGTCGCGGCCGTGGAGCGCCGTGCGTTGAGCCGCCTCATCGTCATCTCAAACCGCGTCGCGGCGCCCAAGCCGGAAGGGGAAGGTGGCGCGCAGGGCGGGCTCGCGGTCGCCCTGTCGGCGGCGCTGCGCGAATATCGCGGGCTCTGGTTCGGCTGGTCCGGCAAGGTCGCCGAGACCTTCACCGGCAAGATCGATTTCCAGCGCCACGACGGCGTGACCTCCGCGCTGATCGACCTCGAGGAGCAGGACGTCGAGGAATATTATGACGGCTACGCCAACCGGACGCTGTGGCCGCTCTTCCATTACCGCATCGACCTCGCCGAATATGACCGCAGCTTCGCCGGCGGCTACGAGCGGGTGAACGAGCGCTTCGCCGATACGGTCGTGCCGCTGATCGAGCCGGACGACCTCGTCTGGGTGCACGATTACCACCTCATCCCGCTCGGCGCGCAGCTCAGGGAGCGCGGCGTCAGGAACCGGATCGGCTTCTTCCTCCACATACCCTGGCCGCCGGCGCGGCTGATGACGTCGCTGCCCGCCCATGAACGGCTCGTCCTCTCGCTGCTCGCCTATGACGTCATCGGCTTCCAGACCGAGGAGTGGCTGGAGAGCTTCCAGAATTACGTCGAGCGCGAGCTCGGCGGCCATTGCGATCCGGACGGGACGATCCGGGTCGGCGACCGCTCGGTCCACGCCGCCGCCTACCCGATCGGGATCGACTACAAGGAGTTCCAGGCGGCGGTGGCGAGCGAGGGCGCCAAGCGCGCGCACGACCGGCTGAAGACGAGCGCCGACGGCCGCCGCACCATCATCGGCGTCGACCGGCTCGATTATTCGAAGGGCCTGGCCGAACGGTTCGAAGGCTATCGCCGCTTCCTGGAAGACGACGAGGCCAGCCGCGGGCGGGTGTTCCTGCTCCAGATCGCGCCGCCCTCGCGGGGCGAGGTCCACACCTACGAAGCGATCCGCGAGAGCCTCGACGAGCTGTCCGGCCGCATCAACGGCGAGTTCGCGGAAGTGGATTGGGTGCCGATCCGCTACGTCAACCAGGGCTATGGCCGCGAGGATCTGGCGGGCTTCTACCGCGCCGCCGAGATCGGGCTGATCACGCCGCTGCGCGACGGCATGAACCTCGTCGCCAAGGAATATGTCGCGGCGCAGGACCCGGACGATCCCGGCGTGCTGATCCTCTCCCGCTTCGCCGGCGCGGCCCTCCAGCTCAAGGACGCGCTGCTGGTCAATCCTTACTCCAAGGAAGACATTTCCGACGCCATTCGCCGCGCCATCGCCATGCCGCGCGAGGAGCGCGTGCGGCGCTGGCGGGCGATGAACGAAGCGGTCGAGCGCGAGGACGTCGTCTGGTGGCGCCGCCGCTTCGTGGAGGCGCTCGAGCGCGCCGACCGCTGAGGCGCCCGAAGGCCCAAAAAGAAAGCCCCGGCCGTTTCGGGCCGGGGCTTTGCGGGGTCGGCGGGGGGAGGGGGAGGGGAGCCGACCGCCGCGGGGGGGTAAGCGCTTAACGGGCATCCGCCCCGGCGGTTCCAAAAAAATCAGGCGCTCCGAGATTATCCCGCGGCGCCCGAGGGATGCCGGACAAACGAAGCGCCCCGGAATCGATTTTCCGGAGCGCCTCGCCGACAGCTGCCGTTTCCGGCGACTATCTCCCTTCCCCGCGCCTTCTTAACCTATCTCAAGAAATAGCGAAAGCGCCCGAGCAGGCGAGCCGGCCCAGGGCGGAGCCCTTCTGCCTATTGAGCCGCTAAGTATTTCTGGGGGTGGACAAGCTAGCGCGCCCGGCTCCACTCTACCGTTTCCAGGCGAGAGCCCCGCCGAGTCGCGCGTGCCCAAGACAGGCCCAACGACAGTGCAATGCTCTCTTTTGGGGGGATTATCGAGATTCATGGACTGGGTGGGGCCGGTCGCCGTCGCTTGGGCATCATCCGATTTGTATTCATCGGAAATGCTTGAGTTGACTGCCTCCGGTTCTCGTAAAGCGAGAGGGAGCGGGCATGGCTACGATCACCGGAAGCAACGGCAACGACACGATCACCGGCAGCGGCACTAACGACAATCTCGTCGGCGGCGCCGGCGACGACACGCTGATCGGCGGCGGCGGCAACGATCTGCTGAACGGCGGCTCCGGCACCGACACCGCGGTGTTCTCCGGCTCGATCCTCAATTACACCTTCGTCCACGACGGCAACGGCCAATCCTGGTACGTGACCGACCATGTCGGCACCGACGGCACCGACCATCTGATCAACATCCAGAAGTTGAAGTTCGCCGACGCGCTGATCGATCTCACCCACAACAACGCGCCGATCGCCTTCGACGACAGCGCCTCGACCGACGAGGACGTCGGCACCTATGTCGGCGCGACCAGCGTGCTCGCCAACGATTTCGACTTCGAGCATGACAACCTCACCGCCACCGCGGGCACGTTCAGCGGCGTCTACGGCACGCTCGTCATGCACGCGAACGGCACCTACACCTACACGCCCTACGCCTCGACCCAGTCGCTCGCGCAGGGCCAGTCGGTGCAGGACGTGTTCAGCTACACGGTCTCGGACGGCAGCCTCACCGACACCGGCACGCTCACCATCAATATCGCCGGCCGCAACGACGCGCCCGTCGCCAACGCGGACACCGCCGCGGGCACCGAGAATCAGGTGCTGACGATCAACGTCCTCGCCAACGACACCGACATCGACAACGGCGCCCTCCTGACCGTCACCGCCGCTTCGGCGCCCGCCGGCAAGGGCACGGTCTCGATCGTCGGCAACCAGGTCCAGTTCGATCCGGGCACGGCGTTCGACCATCTCGCCGCCGGCGCGACCGAGCAGGTCGTCGTCAGCTATTCGATCGAGGACGAGCACGGCGCCACCGCCTCGTCCACCGTGACCATCACCGTCACCGGCACCAACGACGCCCCCGTCGCGCACGCCGACACCGCCACGACCGACGAGAATAGTGCGATCAGCGTCGCCGTCCTCGCCAACGACACCGACGTCGACGACGGCGCGGTGCTGAGCCTGGTCTCCGCCTCCGGCCCGGCCGGCAAGGGCAGCGTCGGCACGGCGGGCAACAACGTGACGTTCAATCCCGGCACCGACTTCGACCATCTCGCCGCCGGCGCGACCGAGACGGTCGTGATCAGCTACACGATGCAAGACGAGCATGGCGCGACGTCATCGTCGACCCTGACCGTCACCGTCACCGGCACCAACGACGCGCCGGTCGCGCACGCCGACACCGCCACGACCGATGAGAATACGGCGATCAGCGTCGCCGTCCTCGCCAACGACACCGACGCCGACGACGGCGCGGTGCTCACGGTCACCGCGGCCTCGGCGCCGTCGGGCCAAGGCACCGCCAGCGTCGTCTCCAACCAGCTCCAGTTCGATC
>JBJMTY010000288.1:0-9710 GCA_045811445.1 Allosphingosinicella sp.
GGTTCGGCGCCGCCCGGGCGGTCGCGATCTGGTCCGAGAGCGAGGAGCCCTGGACCTGGGTGTCGCGGCTCGAGGGCGGGGTGTTCGCCGAATCGCGCCTCGCGCCGGACGCCTACGGCCCCGCCGTCGCCGCGGAAGCGGGGGAGGGTCCCTTCCTGTTCGAGGAGACGCCGGGGCGCCTGCTCGCCCGCGCCGGGGCCCGCCGCAAGCTCGCCCGCGCGCTCGCCGCGCCGATCGACCGGCGCCTCGCCGCCGATTTGCGCCTCGAGCGCGGCCTGCGCATCCCGATCCGCTCCGACGCGATCAGCGGCGAGCTGTTCCTGACCGGCGTGCCGGGCCTGTGCTCCGACGACATCGAGCGGGCCGAGCAGCTCGCCGCCGAGCTTTCCGCCGCGCTCGAGCATCGCGAGCTGATCCGCGCCACCGAGGCGGCGGCGGCGATCCGCGCCCGCCTCGCTCTCGCCCGCGACCTCCACGACAGCGTCGCCCAGTTCCTCGCCGGCCTCGCCTTCCGGCTCGAGGCGCTGCGCAAGACCGGCGCGACCGGGGCCGACGTCGCCTTTGAGGTCGACGCGCTGCAGGACGAGCTTGGCCGCCAGCAGCAGGACCTCCGGCACCTCATCGCCGAGCTGAGGGAAGGCCCGACCGGGGAGCCGGGCGACCGCGCCGACCTCGTCGCCAGCCTGCGCGGCCTCACCGGGCGGATCGCCGCGCAATGGGGCGTCGCCTGCCCGGTCGCCGCCACGCCGGCGCGGATCGAGGTGCCGCTGGGGCTCGAGCGCAACGTCCACCAACTGGTCCGCGAGGCGGTCGCCAACGCCGTGCGCCACGGCCACGCGACCTCGGTGCGCACCCGCCTCAGGCGGGCGACCGGCACGCTGGAGGTGGAGATAAGCGACAACGGCTCCGGCTTCCCGCGCCAGGGCGAGCTGACGCCGGAGGAGCTCGCCGAGACCGGCCCCTCGTCGCTCAGGGAACGGGTGCACAATCTCGGCGGGCGGCTGCGCATCGCCTCGGCGCCGTCGGGCTCGCGGCTCAGCATGGCGTTGCCCCTGGAGGAAGCGGGATGACGCGGATCCTGATCGCCGACGACCATCCGATCATCGTCTCGGGCCTGCGCGCCGTCCTGGCGGGCACCGATTACGAGGTGGCGGGGGCGGTGTCGCGCGGCGACGAGGTGCCCGCGGCGATCGCGGCGCTGGCGCCCGAAATCCTGCTGCTCGACGTCAGCATGCCCGGGCTGAGCGGGGTCGAGCTGCTGCGCCGGCTGCGCGGGGAGGGCGACCGGCGCGCCGTCGTATTGCTCACCGCCGGCCTCGACGACGCGGCGCTGATCGAGGCGGTCGAGCTCGGGGTCAACGGCATCGTGCTCAAGGAAGGCGCCCACAGCCTGCTCATCCCCTGCCTCGACGCGGTGCGCGGCGGCGGCCGCTGGATCGAGCCAGCCTTGCTCCAGCGCGCGCTCGACCTGGCGCTGAGCGGCGGCGCGCCCGCCGACCCGCTGGCCAGCCTCACCGAGCGCGAGCGGGCGATCGCGGGCCTGGTCGTGCGCGGCCTCAGGAACCGCGACATCGCCGAGCGGCTCGAGACCAACGAGGGCAACGTCAAGGTGTATTTGCACCGCATCTACAAGAAGCTCGGCGTCGGCAGCCGCACCGAATTGCTCCTCCACGCCCGCGGCGATCGCTAACCTTCGTTACAGCGTAAGCGAACTATAGATACGGCGGGCATAACTAAATATATCCGAACTAGTAACTAAGTTGATGTTGTCGTTGCGCAACATCGATTAAGTTTATTTTCGGTGTCGCCTTAAGATATTGCGACCCCTCCGCGTCCTCCGCCATGCAGCCACCAGACGATTCCCGCCATTCCGGAGGGATCGAGCCAAAAGTCTCGCCGGGGGGCGGGATTCCTTTGCGGGGAAACGAAATGAACATTGCCATGAGCCGCCTGCTGCGTTCGACGAGCCTCGTCGCGGCGTCCGCCCTCTTCGCCGCGCCGGCCCTCGCCGAGGAGGCGCAGCCCGCCCAGGCCGCTCCGCCGGCGACCGCGGCCAGCCCGTCCGACGAGGGCAATATCGTCATCACCGGCTCGCGCATCGCCCGCCCCGATCTGCAGCAATCGAGCCCGGTCAACGTCGTCAGCCAGCAGGAAATCCAGGACCGCCAGCCCAACACGGCCGAGGACCTGCTGCGCGAGTTGCCGTCGGTGCGCCCGAACCTCGGCCCGGCGGTCAACAATGGCGGCACCGGCGCCGCCAACGTCGACCTGCGCGGCGTCGGTACCAACCGCACCCTGGTCCTGCTCGACGGCCGGCGCATCGTACCCTTCGGCCTCGACGGCACGGTCGACCTCAACGTCATCCCGGTCGGCCTCGTCGACCGGATCGACGTCGTCACCGGCGGCGCCTCGTCGGTCTACGGCGCCGACGCGGTCGCGGGCGTGGTCAACTTCGTCACCCGCCGCAATTTCTCCGGCCTCGACATCCAGGCCAATTACCGCATCTCCGGACGCGGCGACGCCGGCCAGTCGCGCATCGACGCGCTGATGGGCGCCAATTTCGAGGACGGCCGCGGCAACGTGGTGCTCGCTTTGGGCTATTCGAACCGCGATCCGCTGCTGGTCACAGCCCGCGACATCGCCAAATTCCCGGTCAGCTCGACGACCGGCCTGTTCGCCGGCTCCCAGGCGGCGGTGCCGACCTTCGTCACCTCGCCGACCAACGCCCAGCTCGGCCTGCCGGCCAGCTCGTTCGGCGCGGTGTTCGATCCGGCCACCGGCCTGCTCCGCGCGGCGACCGCCGCCGACACCTACAACACCAACCTCAACACCTATTTCGTGACGCCGCTCGAGCGCTACAGTGCCTATGCCGCGGGCCATTACGAGGTCGCGCCGAACATCGAAGTCTACATGCAGGGCATGTTCACCCGGAACCTGGCGCGCATCCAGCTCGCCTCGAGCGCGACCTTCACCAACACCTACCAGCTCTCGCTCAACAACCCCTATCTGACCACCGGCCTCAGGAACCAGCTGTGCACCGCGCGCAGCATCACCGCCGCCAATTGCGCCGCGGCGGCCGCGGTCAAGGGCGGGCCGGGGACGGCGGGCTATATCGAGATCCCGGTCATCGCCCAGCGCCGCTTCACCGAATACGGCCCGCGCGGCAATCCGGTCGAATCGCAGATGTTCCAGACCATGGCGGGCCTGCGCGGCGACATCACCCCGACGCTGCATTTCGACGCCTCCGCCCAATATGGCGAGACGACGCAGCACCAGACCCGCGAGAATTGGGGCTCGTTCAGCAAGGTCCAGCAATCGCTGCGCGCCTTCCGCAACGCCGCCGGCCAGCCGGTCTGCGCAGACACGGCGAACGGCTGCGTGCCGATCAACCTGTTCGGCCCCGAAGGCAGCATCACGCCGGACATGCTGGCGTTCATCGACCTCGACGCCCACATCAACCGCAAGGTCAAGCAGACGGTGGTCACCGGCTCGGTGAACGGCGATCTGTTCGGCCTGAGGAGCCCGCTCGCCGACAGCAATGTCGGCTTCGCGGTCGGCGCCGAATATCGCAAGATCTCGGCCGCCGCGAACCCGGATGCGCCCTCCCAGATCCAGGGCGAGGTGCTCGGCACCGGCGCCCGCACGCCGCCCGATTTCGGCCGCTACGACGTCAAGGAAGGGTTCGGCGAGATCATCGTCCCGCTGATCACCGACCGGCTGATCCACAGCGCCTCGATCGAGGCGGGTGTGCGCTTCTCGGATTATTCGACCACGGGCAAGAGCACGACCTGGAAGGCGGGCGGCACGATCGAGCCGATCGTCGGCGTCCGCCTCAGGGGCATGTACCAGGTCGCGGTCCGCTCGCCCAACATCCAGGAGCTGTTCCAGTCGCCCGTCCAGGGCCTCTCGAACCTCACCGTCGACCCCTGCCAGGGCGCCGCGCCGACCGCGTCGCGCGCGCTCTGCGAGGCGACCGGGGCACCCGCGGGCAGCTACGGCTCGATCCCGACGCCGTCGTCCGGGCAGATCAACGTCACCACCTCGGGCAACCCCAATCTCGACGTCGAGAAGGCCAAGACCTGGACGATCGGCGGCGTGCTGCAGCCGACCTTCATCCCGCGCCTCGCGATCACGCTCGATTGGTGGCAGATCGTCGTCAGCAACGCGATCACGCAGCCGGCGCAGAACGACATCCTGAACGGCTGCTACTCGACCACCCTCAACCCCTCGCAGACGCCCAACGCCTTCTGCGAGCTGATCCAGCGCAACCCACTCAACGGCAGCCTGAACGGCGCCGGCGAGACCAAGGGCGTGATCCTCGCCAGCTCGAACCTCGGCCGCATCGCGACCGCGGGCTGGGACCTCGGCATCACCTACCGGGTGCCGCTCGGCAACATGTTCGGGGAAACCAGCTCGCTGCGCTTCGGCCTCAACGGCACCCGCCTCAATTACTATCATTTCCAGGCGACGCCGAACTCGATCAACCGCGACTGCACGGGCTATTACAGCACGAGCTGCACCAATCCGCGCCCGCGCTACAAGTTCAACGCCCGCGCGACCTGGGAGCTGGGCAAGATCGAGACGACCTTCCTGTGGAGCCACACCAGCGCGGTCAATTACGAGCCGATCGCGCCGAGCCCGGCGCCGGCCCTGTCGGTTGCCCAGCCGGGCAGCACGGCCGCCGCTTTCAACGCCTTGCTGCCGCAATACCGGCACATCCCGTCCTACGATTATTTCGACCTCGGGGTGACCTTCAACGTCTCGGAGACTTTCGAGCTCGGCCTCATGGTCGAGAACCTGCTCGACAAGGATCCGCCGCTGGTCGGTTCGGGCGTCGGCGGCACCGCCTTCAACAACGGCAACACCTTCCCGACCATCTACGACGCGGTTGGCCGGGTCTACACGGTCAGCGGCCGCCTGAGGTTCTAAGGCCTCCTCTCGGGGGGGAGGAGCAAGCCGCCGCCTTTTTCCGTCCCTTGGAAGGGCGGCGGTCGACGGGCCGCTCCGGCTTCATCCCGCCGGAGCGGCCCCATTTCGTTCAGCGGCGAACGCGCGATGCCGAGTCGCCTCTCAGCGCAGCTGGCTGTCCTTGCTGCCGCGGCGGTTGATGCCGACGCTGACGGCGCGGGCGTCGCGGCCGGCCTGGCAGGCGATGCAGGTCTTCGCGCCCGGCATCGCCTGGCGGCGGCGCTCGGGAATCTCCTCGCCGCATTCGACGCAGTGGGTCTCGCCCTCGCCGGCGGCGAGCCGCGCCCGCGCCGCGAGAACGGCGTCCATCACCGTATCGTCGATCTGATCCTGCACCGCGCCGTCGCGCGACCAGCCGCCGGCCATGTCCGCCTCCTTGTTCATGATCGATATGGGAATTCTCCGCGCGGGCGCAAAGGGGAGGGGAGAGGGCCACTTCCAAACCCCCTTTCGCGCCGGCCGCGCAACGGGCATCATGGCGCCGGACTCATCATGGGGGACGTTCGATGACGAAGCTCTTCCTTGCGGCTCTGCTCGCGGCTTCGATGCAAAGCGCCGCGGCCTCGGCGACCGTGCCGATCCAGCCAAGCGTCGACACCCCCGAGGAGCGTCAGGCCCTGCAGAGCCTGCTGGCCTGCCTCGTGGCGGAGCGGCCGCGCTGGGCGCGCGAGACGCTCGCTTTGCCTTATCTTAGCGGCGCCCAGGCCAATTCGGCGGCCGAGGTGCTGAGCGGACGCGACACCTGCCTCAAGAAGCGCGACGCCGCGATCACCTTCCGCACGTCGAGCGTGGTCGCCATGCTCGCCGAGCATTTTCTTCGCACGGACCTGCCGCGAGTCGATTTCGGCCGCGTCAAGGCGGCCCTGTCGTCGGTGACGGCGCAGAACGGCTCGGAGGATTTCGGCCTCTGCGTCGCCTCGCGCGATCCCGGCGCGGCGCGCGATCTGGCGCTCAGCGCGTTCGGCAGCGACGCCGAATTGCAGGCGGCGCGGCAACTCGCGGACCAGATCGAGCCCTGCACGACGCGCGGCGAAGCCTTGACCGTCGACCTGCAGGCGCTCCGCGCCCTGGTTTCGACCGCCCTTTACCGCAGCGTCACGACCGCCCTCGCCGCGCGCAACTGAAGGGTCCGTACTCAATACCCGCAATGGTCGGGATCGACCGGAGAAGGGGGGCGCTTATTGCGGCCGCTCGCCGGTGACGACGCCGGTATTGGGCGGCTGATAGCCGGGCCCGGTCTGCTGGCTCAAGGCGGCGTCCTGGGTCTCCCGCTCGTCGCGCTCCCAATCGGCCTGGGTGCGGCAATGGCGGGTGCTGATCCGCGATCCGCTGGGCATGATGGTGCGGCAGACCATGCGGTTGGGATCGTCCCTGCGCTTCTTGGCCTTCGCGTCCGCGTCCGATGGCGCGGCCATCGCCGAGCCGGCCAGCAACGCGCCGGCACCCACTGCCAGCGCGCAAATCCTCACAAAAATCCTGACGCCCATGATCGGGTTTCTCCCCCTTCCGGCCGCGTGTCGGCGGCCGTGAAAGGGGAGCGTACAAGAGATTGAATCGCAAGGGGAGTACGAAAATTTGGAAGCGGCCGGCGAACGCCCCGGCCGTGCCTCGAGCCTTTATTGGGGCGAGTTCATCCGGCCCTGGCCGATCAGCGGAATCTCGTCCGGCGGCGGGCGATAGCCGGGGCCGTTCTGCTGCTGGAGCGCGGCGTCCTGGGTCTCGCGCTCGTCGCGCTCCCAATCGGCCTGGGTGCGGCAATGGCGCGTGCTGATCCGCGACCCGCTCGGCGTGATGGAGCGGCAGACCATGCGGTTGGGATCGTCGCGGGCGGCTTTCGCCTTTGCGCTATCGCCATGGCCCGCGACCGCCGAAGTCCCGGCCAGCAACGCGGCGAGGCCGCCGGCGAGCGCGCACGCTTTGACCAATGCCTTTGCGACCATGTCGGCTTTCTCCTCCGCCAGCGATCCAGGGCTGCGACCTTACATGAGATCGAATCCCGAGGGGAGAGCGAAGTTGACGGGGCCGGAAGCGGAAGAACGCTATTAGCCCTCCAGGCTCGTCCTCAGTCGACCAGCTCCACCGCCATAGCCGTCGCTTCGCCGCCGCCGATGCACAAGGTCGCGACGCCGCGTTTCCGGCCGTGGGTCTCCAGCGCGGAGATGAGGGTGGCGAGGAGCCGGGCGCCGCTGGCGCCGATCGGGTGGCCCAGAGCGGTGGCGCCGCCATGGACGTTGAGCTTCTCGCGCGGGATGCCGAGGTCGCGCATGGCGATCATCGCGACGCAGGCGAAGGCCTCGTTCACTTCCCACAGGTCGACGTCGTCCACCGACCAGCCGGCTTTCTCCAGCGCCTTGCGGACGGCGGGGACAGGGGCGGTGGTGAAGAGGTTCGGCGCCTGCGCGTGGGCGGCGTGGGCGACGATGCGGGCGACCGGCTTGACGCCGAGGCGGTCGGCGACGCTCTGGCGGGTGATGACGAGGGCGGCGGCGCCGTCGGAGATGGACGAGGCGTTGGCGGCGGTGATCGTGCCGTCCTTGGCGAAGGCGGGTTTCAGGTTCGGGATCTTTTCGGGATTGGCCTTGCCGGGCTGCTCGTCGCAGGTGACGATTTCCTCGCCCTTGCGGCCTTTCACCGTGACGGGGGTGGTTTCGCGGTCGAAGGCGCCGGACTTGATCGCCTCGTTGGCGCGGCGCAGCGACTCGATGGCATAATCATCCTGCTGGCCGCGGGTGAACTGATATTCGCGCGCCGTCTCCTCGGCGAAGGTGCCCATCGCGCGGCCGGCGTCATAAGCGTCCTCGAGGCCGTCGAGCATCATATGATCGTAGATCGTGTCGTGGCCGATGCGGGCGCCGGCGCGGTGCTTCTTCATGAGGTAGGGCGCGTTGGACATCGACTCCATGCCGCCGGCGACGATGAGATCGGCCGAGCCGGCGGCGATCATGTCATGAGCGAACATCGCCGCCTGCATGCCCGAGCCGCAGACCTTGTTGATCGTCGTCGCCTCCACCGAGCGGGGGAGGCCGGCGCCGAGCGCCGCCTGGCGGGCGGGGGCCTGGCCGAGGCCGGCGGGAAGGACGCAGCCCATGAAGATCTTGTCGACCTCCTCGCCCGAGACCCCGGCGCGCTCGATCGCGGCGCGGACCGCCGTCGCGCCCAGCTCGGTGGCCGGCACGGGGGCGAGCTGGCCCTGGAAGGCACCCATCGGCGTGCGGGCGTAGGAGAGGATGACTACGGGATCGGCGGCGGTGGTGGCCATGGTCGGTATTTTCCCTCGTCATTCCAGCAAAAGCTGGAATCCATGCTGCCTTCGCAAGGGTTGCAGAATCGGCATGGATCCCAGCCTTCGCTGGGGTGACGGTTAGAGTTGAGCTGGCGCCCACATAGTCACCGCCGTCGCCTTGTTCAAATCGCGAGGGCTCTGCTAGGGCGCCGGGCAAAGGAGAGGCGCATGGACTTCGGGCTCGACTTCGCGCTGGGCGAGATGGCGGACGCCATCCGCGAGACGACCCACCGCTTCGCCGTCGACAAGATCATGCCGATCGCCGCACGGATCGACGAGGAGGATTGGTTTCCCGAAGAGCTGTGGCCGCAGATGGGCGCGCTCGGCCTCCACGGCATCACCGTCGAGGAGGAATATGGCGGGCTCGGCCTGGGCTATCTCGAGCATGTCGTCGCGCAGGAGGAAGTGGCGCGCGCCTCGGCTTCGGTCGGGCTCAGCTACGGCGCCCATTCGAACCTGTGCGTCAACCAGATCCGTCGCTGGGCCAATCCGGAGCAGAAGGCGAAATACCTCCCCAAATTGGTCTCGGGCGAGCATGTCGGCAGCCTCGCCATGTCGGAAGCGGGCGCGGGCTCGGACGTCGTCGGCATGAAGCTCAAGGCCGAGCGCGCCGACGGGGGCTGGGTGCTGAACGGCACCAAATTCTGGATCACCAACGCCCATCATGCCGACACTCTGGTCGTCTACGCCAAGAGCGGGGAGGGGAGCCGCGGCATCACCACTTTCCTCATCGAGAAGGGCTTCGAGGGCTTCGGCCTGGGCCAGAAGCTCGACAAGATGGGGATGCGCGGCAGCCCGACCGGCGAGTTGGTGTTCACCGACTGCTTCGTGCCCGACGACAACGTGATGGGCCCGGTCAACGGCGGCGTCGGCGTGCTGATGTCCGGCCTCGATTACGAGCGGACGGTGCTGGCGGGCATCCAGCTCGGCATCATGCAGGCCTGCCTCGACGTGGTGCTGCCCTTTATCCGCGAGCGCAAGCAGTTCGGACGGCCGATCGGCGAGTTCCAGCTGATGCAGGCCAAGGTCGCGGACATGTATGTCGCGCTGAATAGTGCGCGGGCCTATGTCTACCAGGTGGCGCGGGCCTGCGATGCGGGCAAGACCACGCGCTTCGACGCGGCCGGCGCGATCCTGCTCGCCAGCGAGAACGCAGTGAAGGTCTCGCTCGAGGCGATCCAGGCGCTGGGCGGCGCCGGCTATACCAAGGACTGGCCGGTCGAGCGCTTCATGCGCGACGCCAAGCTGCTCGATATCGGCGCCGGCACCAACGAGATCCGCCGCATGTTGATTGGACGGGAATTGATCGGGGCGTGATCCGTTACCATGCGCGCGGCGCTAGAACCGGGCGTTGGGCTTTCCAGCGGGCGTAGTGCCCGACAAGTTCCTCGGGGATCGATGCCTCGAAGTCCTCGTCCGTTGGGTAATGCGGCATGCAGGTATGGACCGCATCCAGCAA
>JBJMTY010000289.1:0-6521 GCA_045811445.1 Allosphingosinicella sp.
AAGCGCACGCGGCGCGCGGCAATGTCGTCCAACCCGCCGACGTAATCATGCACGACGCAGCCCGCATCGACCGACAGCGCGTTGATCGTGAAGTCGCGCCGCGCCGCATCCTCGCGCCAGTCGTCGGTGTAGGCGATGGTGGCGCGGCGGCCGTCGGTGGCGACGTCGCGGCGCAGCGTCGTCACCTCGACCGGCACGCCTTCGACCACCGCCGTCACCGTGCCGTGGGCGAGGCCGGTCGGCACCGCCTTGATCCGCGCCGCCTTGAGCCGGTTCATCACGTCGCGAGGCGCCAGCCGGGTCGCGAGGTCGACGTCGCTGACCGCAAGTCCGAGCAGAGTGTCGCGCACGCAGCCGCCGACATAGCGCGTCTCGCCGTCGGCGGCGCCGAGCGCGCGCAGCAAGGCGGCCATGCCCTTGCGGCTCTGCCAGGCGGCGCGGGGCAGCTTCACGGCGCCAGCTCCAGCCGACGGGAGAGGTTGACCAGCATCGCCGCCGTCGCGCCCCAAATGCGGCGGCCTTCCCAGACGATCTCGTAATAGGTCCGCTCGCGCCCCCGCCACTCGGCGGTGCGCACGCTCTGCCGCGCCGGATCGAGCAGGACGTGGAGCGGCGCCTCGAACACGTCGGCGACCTCGGACGGCTGCGGCGCGAGCGCGAACCCGGTGCGGACCACCGCCACCACCGGCGTCACTTCGAAGCCGGTGACGGTGCGGTAGCGGTCGGTGGTGCCGATCACCTCGACGAAGCGGCGGGCGAGCCCGACTTCCTCTTCCGCCTCGCGCAGGGCGGCGTCGACCGCGTCGGCGTCGGCCGGGTCGATGCGTCCGCCGGGAAAGCTGATCTGGCCGGGATGCTTGCGCATCGTCTCGGGCCGGGCGGTCAGGATCACGGTGGGAAGCGGCCGGTCGACGATGCCGACCAGCACCGCGGCGGGGGTCGGATCGGCCACGTCCTCGTCGAACGCGTCGCCCGGGAGGATCTCGGGGCTCCGCCGGGCGCCCCGTTCCAGCGCCTCGCGCAGCCGGCCGGCGAGGCTCATCGCGCGGCGGCCAGCGGGAAGAAGGTCCCGCCGCTCCACACGCCCGGCGGCGCGGCGCCTTCGGCCAGCGCGATCTCGGCCAGCTCGTAATAGACCGGCCGCGCCACCAGCGCCTCGAGCCCGCCGCGCACGTGCAGATAGGGGTGCGGCCCCTCGGTGGCCTCGGCGAAGCGCAGCGGATGGTCGGGCCCGGCGACGACGATGTCGCCGACGTTGAGCCGGAAGGCGAGGCTGCGGCGCGGCCCTTCGCCCTCGCTCCTGAGCTCGACCGCGACGAACGGCGCGTCCTCGACCTCGATGTCGAGCTTCTCGACCGGCGTGACGAGGACGTGGCGCCCGTCCGGCTCGCGCCTGAGGATGGTCGAGAACAGCCGCACCATCGCCGGTCGGCCGATCGGGCTGCCCTGGTGGAACCAGGTGCCGTCGCGGGCGATGCGCATGTCGGAATCGCCGCAATGAGTGGGATTCCACTGCTCGACCGGCGGCAGCTTCTTCTCCGCCGACAGCCGTGCGATGTCGGCGAGCGACAGCGCGGCGAGGTCGTCCGGGGCGGGCGCCATGGGCATGACTACCGGTTAGGCAGGGCCAGGGCGGGCCGCAACCCTTGCCGCCTCCGCCGCGCCCTCCTATCCCGCCGCCATGGAAGGACCCGGAACCGCGATCGTCACCGGCGGCGCCCGCCGCATCGGCGCCGCTCTGGTCCGCGCGCTGGCCGGGGACGGCTGGCACGTCCTCATCCACTGCCACCGCTCGCTGGCCGAGGCGAAGGCGCTCGCGGCCGAGCTCGGCAACGCCTCGGTGATCGCCGCCGACCTCGCCGATCCGCGCGCGTCCGACGCCATAATCGCCGCGCTCGAGCCGCTGCCGCCGGCGCGGTTGCTGGTCAACAACGCCTCCCTCTTCGCCCATGACGGCGCCGACGATTTCACCGTCGAGGGCTGGGAGGCGCATATGGCCGCGAATTTGCGCGCGCCGGCTTTGCTCTCGCGCGCCTTCGCCCGCGTCGCCGCGCCACCGGCGGTCATCGTCAACCTGCTCGACGCCAAGCTCGCCGCGCCGAACCCCGATTTCTTCAGCTACACCATCTCCAAGTTCGGCCTCGCCGGCTTGACCGAGCTCCACGCCCGGGCCTGGGCGGCGCGCGACATAAGGGTGTGCGGCATCGCGCCTTCGGTGACCTTGGTCTCGGGCCCGCAGAGCCGCGACAATTTCGACGCGGTGCACGGCCTCAACGCGCTCGGCCGCGGCGTCCGGGTCGAGGAGATCGTCGCCGCGCTGCGCTTCATCCTTGCCACGCCGACCCTCACCGGCCAGACGATCACGCTCGACGGCGGGCAGCGCTTCCTCGGCCTCGCCCGCGACGTCCAGTTCCTGGAGCCTTCCCCATGACCACCGAGCCCTTCCGCCTCGACGGGCTGGTGCCCGAGCGCCTCGCCCCCCGGACGCGCAAGGTCGCGCTCGAGGATTATTGCCTCAACGCGGACATCGGCTTCCACGATTTCGAGGTCGGGACGCCGCAGCGCCTGCTCGTCACGGTCGAGGTGTGGATCGACGAGCGCAGCTTCGCCTCGTCGGACGAGGCGGACGAGGCGTGGGACTATGATTTCCTGCGCACGGAGATCGGCGCCCTCGCCGCCGGCCGCCGCTTCAACCTGCAGGAGACCTTGGTGCGGGCGATCTACGATCTCGTCGCCGCCCGCCGCGGCGTCACCGGCCTGCGCGTCGCCAGCCGCAAGCCCGACATCTACCCCGATTGCGCGGGCGTCGGCGTCGAGCTCTCTTCCTTCTAGCTAGCCGAGCGGCCGGCGCGTCCTGACACAGGGGCCGAGCCTGTCCAGCACCAGCCGGTAATCCGCTTCGATCGCCGCGGCGCCGGCCGCATCGGCCTCGTCCAGGCTCTGGCGCGGCAGGCGCGGCGGGAGCGTGCAGGCGAGGCGGTACCAGAGCAGCGTGCCGGGCGCGGGCGGCGCCGCCGCCTCGTCGACGATCTCGCCGAGCGCCACCGCCCATTGCGGGCTCTGCCCCGGCCGGCGCAGCACGGTCAGCGAGACGGGGCGGGCGTCGGCGGTGAGCAGGAAGAACTGGGTCTCGCTCTCGCCGGGAATCGCGCCGGGGACGTGAAAGGCCTTGCCGATGCCGGTGATGCGCGGCGGCGCGGCGCGCCCGGTCGCTTCCCGGACGATCGCGCGCAGCCGCTCCGCCTCGGCGGGCGAATAAGCCAGCTGGGCGTCGCGGGCGACGAGGCGCAGCTCCCCGTCCCGTCCCGGGACGGGCGCGGCGAGGACGAGCAGCTCGGTGCCTTTCTTCAGCCTGGGCGCCTTGCCCGAGGCGTCGCGGGGCAGATCGACGAGATAGGCGATCCTCGCCGGCAGCGCGCCCGGCGCGCGGATCAGGCCGATCACGTCCGCGGCGACGTAGAGGCGGGCGAGGCCGGCCGGGACGCCCGACCCCGGCGCGTCCTTGAGCGCGATCGCCTCGGCGACCCGCACGTGCGCCACCACCGGCGCCGCCAGCGCCAGGTCGGCGGCGTCGGCATAGCTGAGCGGCGGCCGCGAATCGGCAGGCGGCGGCGGCGCCGCCGCGGCGGCGAGAGCGAGCAAGGGAAGGAAAAAAGCTGTCATCGGGGGCTGCATCCGGGGGGCGAGGTTAACCGGCCATTACCATAGGCTTAGGCGGCTGTCCCTCAGGGACGATGGCCAGGCCCGTGCGACTACGGGGTGGCACAGGAGGATTGCACCGGCTTTCACGACGCGATAGAGGACCGCACCCTGTGTCGATGATACCTTGATACATCGCATGGAGCCGTTGGGGCAGCGCTGCGTTGTTGCGTCGCGTCGATCCCGGCACACGAGACGAGAGGGAGTGTGGCTGATTAATGGCATATGCTGACAACCAGATGAGCAGAGGCCGGATTACAGCGATCGTCATCGTCGCCATTCTCCACGCCATACTCGGCTACGCCTTCGTCACCGGCCTCGCCTATAACGTGGTCAAGAAGGTCGCCGCCGACCTCAAGACGTTCGACGTCGAGGAGCCGCCGCCCCCCGAGGAGAAGCCGCCGCCCCCGCCGCCGGACCAGCCGCAGACGCCGCCTCCGATCGTCGCTCCGCCGCCGATCGTGCGCACCAACACGATGCCGCCGCCCATCCAGGTGGTGCAGAACGCGCCGCCGGTGATCATCACCCCGACGGCGCCGCCCGCGCCGCCGGCGCCGCCCTCGCCGCCTCCGGCGCCGCCCCGCACGGTCGAGGCGACGCATCCCAAGGCGAATCTGCAGGGCCTGATCAGCGAGGACGATTATCCGTCCAGCGCGCTTCGCAACGAAGAGACCGGGACGGTGCGCGTCCGCCTCGAAGTCGGCTCCAACGGCCGCGTCACCAGCTGCTCGGTGACCGGTTCCAGCGGATCGTCGGCGCTCGATTCGGCGACGTGCCGCCTGCTCACCTCCCGCGCCCGGTTCACGCCGGCCCGGGACAGCAACGGCCAGCCGACGTCGGATACCTACAACGCCCCGCCGATCACCTGGCGCATCTCCGGCTAAGCGATTTGCGCGCTTATTCTTTTTCTTGAGAGGAAAGTTAGACCGATGACCACCCCAGCAGCTGCGCCGCATGGCGGTAACCCCTACGGGCTGATCGCGGCCCTCCAGCAGGGCGGCCTGATCGCCCAGACCACCTTCGGGATCCTCGTGATCATGTCGGCGGCTTCCTGGTACGTTTTGTTCGTCAAGCTGTTCGAGCAGCAGAAGATCGTCCGTGAGGGCCGCCGCGCCCGCACCGCCTTCTGGCAGGCGGGCACGCTGCGCGACGGCGCCCAGAAGCTCGAGAAGAACGGCGCCTATCGCCAGATCGTCGACGACGGCATCCTCGCGCTCGAGCAGCACGACAAGCTGACCGACCCGATCGACCAGCACGACTGGATGCTGAACTCGCTGGCGCGCAGCCAGGGCGCGATCACGTCCAAGCTCAGCTCCGGCCTCGCTTTGCTCGCCACCGTCGGCTCGACCGCGCCGTTCGTCGGCCTGTTCGGCACCGTCGTCGGCATCTACCGCGCGCTGATCAAGATCGGCGCGGCGGGCCAGGCGTCGATCGACACCGTCGCCGGCCCGGTCGGCGAATCGCTGATCATGACCGCGCTCGGCCTCGCCGTGGCGGTGCCGGCGGTGCTTGCCTACAACTGGCTGATGCGCCGCAACAAGGCGATCGTCGAGGAGTTGGCCAAGTTCGCCAACGACCTCCACGGCTATATGGTGTCGGGCGGCGCGGTGAAGCCGCAGCTCGTCAACGCTCCGCCCAAGGGCGGCGCCGGCGGCGGCACCGCGGCTCGCGGCATCTCGCCGGGCGGCACCACCGCCACCGGCAGCGCCACGGGCGCCACCAACCCCGGCCCGAAGAAGGTCTGATCCGGTTGGGCGGAGCGGAGGCCTCGCAAGGCATCCGCTCCGCCTCCCGGTCGTCAGGCGTGAAGCAGATTTAGGATAGGAAACCGAACATGGCCATGAGTGTCGGCCCAGGCGACGGCGGCGAAGAAAGCCCGATGTCCGACATCAACACGACGCCGCTCGTCGACGTCATGCTGGTGCTCCTCATCATCTTCCTGATCACCGTGCCGGTCGTGATCCAGACCGTGCCGATGACCTTGCCCAAGGTCCGCTACGAGCCGACGACGACCAAGCCGGAGAACGTCTCGCTCTCCGTGCGCGGCGGCCCCGGAGGCAGCTGCGAAGTCTATTGGAACCTGAAGCGGGTCGATTCGACGCAGCTGCTCGATATGGCCGTGAAGAAGCTCCAGGACGAGGTGAAGAAGCTCGGCGGGCCGCAGAACGTCACCGAGGAGAACATGCCGGAAGCGCATATCCGCGGCGACATCAACACGCCCTACAAATGCATCGGCGGCGCGGTCTTCACCATGCAGATGGCCGGGTTCGCCCGCGTCGGCTTCATTTCCGAGCCGCCCCCGGGCGAGACGACGACCCGTCTTTGAGCTCGCAGACGTTTCAGGAGTAAGTACGCATGGCAATGGCAATGGCGGCCGCCGAAGGCGAGCCCATGATGGACATCAATACGACGCCGCTCATCGACGTCATGCTGGTGCTGCTCATCATGTTCATCATCACCATTCCGATCCAGACCCACGCGGTGAAGCTCGATCTGCCGCAGGACCAGCAGAACCAGCAGCCGCCGCCGATCGACCCGGTCAAGAACAAGGTCGTGATCACGCCGGCCGGCCAGGTGCTGTGGAACGGCACCCCGGTCGATCTGATCACGCTGCGCCAGTATCTCGACCTCACCCAGCAGATGAACCCGATCCCGGAGCTTCACCTGCAGCCGGATCCCTACGCCCGCTACGTGCTGGTCGACGAGGTGCTCGCGGTCACCAAGCGCGCCCATGTCGAGAAGATGGGCTTCGTCGGCAATGAGGCCTACGCCCGCTTCTGACGGCGCGTCGCGCGGCTTTTCCTCTCAAGGGTGGTCCTTCG
>JBJMTY010000290.1:0-12914 GCA_045811445.1 Allosphingosinicella sp.
GACGGGTTCGCGCCGCTTGCCGTCGACGCGGCCAGCGACCGCGTGTTCGGGCTCAAGAAGGTCGACGGCCGGCTCGCCCTCGCCGCGATCGCGCTGGACGGCTCGATGCGCGAGGAGATCGTCTTCGCCCACCCCCAGGTCGACGTGGAGGGGGTCTATGAGCTCGGCCGGGACCAGCACGTGATCGGCGCGACCTTCGTCACCGAGAAGCGCGAGACCGTCTATTTCGACAAGGAGCTGACCGCGCTCGCCCAGTCGCTGTCGAAGGCGCTGCCCGGCCTTCCCATCGTCGAGTTCGAGGATGCCAGCGCCGACGGCACGAAGCTGCTGCTGCGGGCGGGGAGCGACACCGATCCGGGCCGCTTCTACGTTTTCGACAAGGCGACGAAGCAGCTGCGCGAGCTGATGCTGTCGCGCCCCGAGCTCGAGCAGGTGGCGCTCGCGACGGTGAAGCCGGTCACTTACAAGGCGGCCGACGGGACGGCGATCCCGGCTTACCTGACGCTGCCGCCCGGCTCCAACGGACGCGGCCTTCCGGCGATCGTCATGCCGCACGGCGGCCCCGAGGCCCGCGACGAATGGGGCTTCGACTGGCTCGCCCAATATTTCGCCAATCGTGGCTATGCGGTGCTCCAGCCGAATTTCCGCGGCTCGTCCGGCTATGGCGACGCCTGGTACCAGAAGAACGGCTTCCAATCGTGGCGGACCTCGATCGGCGACGTCAACGACGCCGGCCGCTGGCTGGTCTCGCAAGGCATCGCCGATCCGCGCAAGCTCGCCATCTTCGGCTGGTCCTACGGCGGCTATGCGGCGCTCCAGGCCAATGTGCTCGACCCCGATCTGTTCAAGGCCGCCGTGGCGGTGGCGCCGGTTACCGACCTCGCCATGCTGGTCCAGGAATCGCGCTACATGTCCGACGTCAAGATCCAGCGCGACTTCGTCGGCTCTGGCCCGCACGTCCGCGAGGGCTCGCCCGCCCAGAATGCCGACAAGTTCAAGGCGCCGGTGCTGCTCTTCCACGGCGACCGCGACGTCAATGTCGGCTTCCGCGAGTCGGTGCTGATGGCGGACCGCCTGAAGGGTGCCGGCCACAGCGTCGAGTTCGTCAAATATGAGCGGCTCGACCACCAGCTGGACGATTCCGCGGCGCGGGCCGACATGTTGCGCCGGACGGACGCTTTCCTGCGCGCGGCGCTGAAGCTCGATTGACGCGAAAAGGGCGGCTCCCCGGAAGGAGCCGCCCTCGATCGCCTTGGCGTTGCGTGCGCCTTAGCGCGAGTAGAACTCGACGACCAGGTTCGGCTCCATGCGCACCGGATAGGGCACCTCGTCCAGCGACGGCACGCGGGTATAGGTGATCTTCGAAGTGCCGTCGGGGACGACGTAATCGGGGATCTCGCGCTCGGCGAGGCCCTGCGCCTCCATCACCAGCGCCATTTCCTGCGCCTTGGAGCCCAACGTGACCTCGTCGCCGACATTGATCCGGCGCGAGGCGATGTTGCACTTGACGCCGTTGACGCGGACGTGGCCGTGGCTGACGAGCTGGCGGGCCGCCCAGATGGTCGGCGCGAACTTGGCGCGGTAGACCACCATGTCGAGCCGACGCTCGAGCAGGCCGATCAGGTTCTGGCCGGTGTCGCCCTTCATTCGCGACGCCTCGGTGTAGGTGCGCTTGAACTGCTTCTCGGTGACGTCGCCGTAATAGCCCTTGAGCTTCTGCTTGGCGCGCAGCTGGATGCCGAAGTCCGACATCTTGCCCTTGCGGCGCTGGCCGTGCTGGCCGGGGCCGTATTCGCGCTTGTTGACCGGGCTCTTGGGCCGTCCGAAGACGTTCTCGCCCATGCGGCGGTCGAGTTTGTACTTGGCGCTGCTGCGCTTGCTCATCTGTCGTCCAATCTGCTTGCGTATCGAGGTCCCGGATCCGCACCATCCAGCCATATACCGGATGCGGCCGCCGCTTCACCGGGGTGCGGGGCCAATTGCGAAGCGGCGCACATGGCCGCCCATGCGCGCAAAGTCAAGGATTTGGGGAGCGGCGAGGCAATGCCCGCGCCGGCTCAGCCGCCGCTGCGATTGACATGGCCCATCTGGCCCTGCTCGGTCACCTCGCGCGCCTGGCGCCGTCGCTCGGCCCATTGCTCGCGGGTCAGGCAGACCCGCGTACCGCCGAGCCGCGTTCCCAGATCGGCCTCGGTCCGGCAGACCAATTTGTCCTTGTCGCCCTGCTCCTCGTGCGGCGGCGCGGCCGTAGCCGCGCTCGACGCGAGCGCCATGATAACGAACAATCCCTTGCGCATGATTTTCCCTTTTTGAGTTGGTGCGAGCTTCGCGAGACGCGCCGCGCAGGTCAAGCTCGACAGGCGGCCCGCTTCGATTAAAGCGGCTGTATGATCGATGAACGACGCGACCCCCGCGACTGTACCAGCATGGCCGAGGTCCGCCACGGCGTCGACCGGCTCGACGAGGAGATCGTCGCGCGGATCGGCGAGCGCTTCCGTTACATGGAGGCCGCCGCCCGGATCAAGCCCGAACGCGGCCATGTCCGCGACGAAGCGCGCAAGGCGCAGGTGATCGGCAACGTCCGCCGGCTGGCGGCGCGGCACGACGTCCCCGACGCGGTCGTCGCCGACCTTTACGAGCGGCTGGTCGAAGCCTCGATAGCCTACGAATTGGGCCGCTTCGACGCCCTGCGCCGCTGAGCGGGCTTGGGGTCGGTGAGGGCGCGGAGCATGCCGCGCAGCGCCTGCACCTCGCGGTTCGACCAGCCCGCCTTGGTGAGGATGGTTCGCATCGTCGCCTTGGTCGCGGGCACCCGGTCGGGCGGGAAATAATAGCCGGCGCCCTCCAGCGCGTCGTCGAGCTGGCCGATCAGGCCTTCGAGCTGGGCCTGCGTCGCCCGCGGCTCGGCCGGATCGCCGAGCGTGGGGACGAGCAGAGCCTCGTGCTTCGACCATTCGTAGGCGACGAGGATCACCGCCTGGGCGAGATTCAGGGAGCGGAAGGCCGGATTGACCGGCACGGTGAGGATGCGCCCCGCGATCGCCACCTCCTCGCTCTCCAGCCCCGCCCGCTCGGCGCCGAACAGGATCGCCGAGCGCTCTTGCGCCGAGCGCATCTCCCGCGCGGCTTCCTCGGGAGTGACGACCGGGATGACGAGGCCGCGCTTCCTCACCGTCGTCGCGTAGACCAAAGGGCAATCGCCGACCGCTTCGGCGACATTGTCGTAGACGCGCGCCTGCTCCAGGACCTCGTCCGCCCCCGAGGCGGCGGGGCCCGCGGCCGGGTTCGGCCACCCGTCCCGCGGCGCGACGAGCCGGAGGTCGGTCAGCCCGAAATTGAGCATGGCCCGCGCCGCCTTGCCGATATTCTCGCCGAGCTGCGGGCGGACGAGTACGATGGCGGGGGCAGGCGAGGCGCTCGCCGTCATGCGGGCCGCATCAGGCGCTCGGATCGCCCACCGTCCCGGCGAACGCCTCGAAGTCGCGGGCTTCGCGGAAATCCTTGTAGACGCTGGCGAAGCGTATGTAGGCGACGGGGTCGAGCGCCTGCAGGCCCTCCATCACCATCTCGCCGATCGTCGCGGAGGGGATCTCGCTTTCGCCCAGCGTCTCGACCTGGCGCTGGATCGACGAGACGAGACGCTCGATCCTCTCGGGCGGGACGGGCCGCTTGCGGCAGGCGATGGCGATCGAGCGCTCGAGCTTGGCGCGGTCGAACGGCTCCTTGCGCTGGCCCGACTTGACGATGGTGAGCTCGCGCAATTGCACCCGCTCGAACGTCGTGAAGCGCGCGCCGCAATCCTCGCACTGGCGGCGGCGGCGGATCGAGGCGCCGTCCTCGGTCGGCCGGCTGTCCTTCACCTGGCTGTTTTCGTGGGAGCAGAACGGGCAGCGCAAGCGGGAATCCTAGAGATCGGGGTAGATGGGAAAGCGGGCGCAGAGCGCCTCGACGCGGGCGCGGACCGATGCCTCGATCTGGCCGTCGCCGGCCTCGCCGTTCTTGCGCAGGCCCTCGACCACCTCGGCGATCATGCCGCCGACTTCGCGGAACTCGGCCTCGCCGAAGCCGCGGGTGGTTCCCGCCGGCGTGCCGAGGCGGATGCCGGAGGTGACGAACGGCTTTTCGGGGTCGAACGGGATGCCGTTCTTGTTGCAGGTGATCGAGGCGCGATCGAGCGCCTTCTCGGCATGCTTGCCCTTGGCCTGCTTCGGCCTGAGGTCGACGAGCAGCAGATGGTTGTCGGTGCCGCCCGAGACGATGTCGAGCCCGGAATCCTGGAGCGAGGCGGCGAGCGCGCGGGCATTGTCGACGATCGAGCGGGCATAATCCTTGAAGTCGGGCCGCAGCGCCTCGCCGAACGCCACCGCCTTGGCGGCGATGACGTGCATCAGCGGCCCGCCCTGCAGGCCCGGGAAGACCGCGCTGTTGATCTTCTTGGCGATGGCCTCGTCATTGGTGAGGACGAGGCCGCCGCGGGGGCCGCGCAGCGACTTGTGGGTGGTCGAGGTGACGACGTGGGCGTGCGGCACCGGATTGGGGTGGGCGCCGCCCGCCACCAGCCCGGCGAAATGGGCCATGTCGACCATCAGATAGGCGCCGACCTCGTCCGCGACGCGGCGGAAGGCGGCGAAGTCCCACAGGCGCGAATAGGCCGTGCCGCCGGCGATGATCAGCTTGGGCCGGTGCTCGCGGGCGATGGCGGCGACTTCGTCCATGTCGATGAGATGGTCGTCCGGGCGGACCCCGTAGGCGACCGGCTTGAACCATTTGCCCGACATGTTGACCGGCGAGCCGTGGGTGAGGTGGCCGCCGGAATTGAGATCGAGGCCCATGAACGTGTCGCCGGGCTGGAGCAGGGCCAGGAACACGGCCTGGTTCATCTGGCTGCCGCTGTTCGGCTGGACGTTGGCGAAAGCGGCGCCGAACAGCGCCTTGGCGCGATCGATGGCCAGCGTCTCGACAACGTCGACATATTCGCAGCCGCCATAATAGCGCCGGCCCGGATAGCCTTCGGCATATTTGTTGGTGAGCACCGAGCCCTGCGCCTCGAGCACGGCGCGCGAGACGATGTTCTCCGACGCGATCAGCTCGATCTTGTCGCGCTGGCGGCCGAGCTCGAGCGCGATCGCCTCGGCGATGGCGGGGTCCGCCTCGGCCAGCCGCTCGGTGAAGAAGCCGGGCGATTTGGCTGCGGCGAAGTCGAACGCGGGACGGCTGCTCATGCGGGCTCCTTGGAGAAGAAGGGGTGGGTCAGCTTGTCGACCCGGCGCTGGTGCCGCCCGCCGGCGAAGGGCGCGGCGAGGAACTGGTCGAGGCAATCCTTGGCGGTGTCGAGGCCGATCAGCCGCGCGCCCATCGCGATCACGTTCGCGTCGTTATGCTCGCGGGCGAGGCGGGCGGCGAGGCCGTCGGAGACGAGCGCGCAGCGGCAGGCCGGATGGCGGTTGACGGCGATCGAGATACCGATGCCGGAGCCGCAGACGGCCACGCCACGCGCCGCGCGGCCATCGGCGATGGCCTCCGCCATCCGGTAGCCGTAATCCGGATAATCGACGCTCTCGGTGGTGGCGGGGCCGAGGTCGAGCAGCTCGAACCCCCGCTCGCGCAGATGCTCCGCCAGCGCCGCCTTCATCTCGAAGCCGGCATGATCGGAAGCGATGGCGATGGGCTGGGCCAAGCCGGATTTCCCCAAGGTTGGAAGGATGCGCCCCTTCTAGCCCGGGCGGCCGTGAGTGTCGATTGAGGATGAACCTTTCGGCCCGACATGTTAGTTTCACGCACCATGAACAGACCCGCCGCCCGAATTCGCTTCGAGCGCCCATCCTCGGCGCGTTTCAGCGCGGACGAGTTCCTGCGCATGGCCGATGTCGGCGCTTTCGAAGACATGAAGGTGGAGCTGGACCATGGCGAGCTCATTCGGATGAACCCGCCCTACACCGCACACGCGGCCTGCCAGATGCGGATTGGCACGGCGCTGGTCGAGGCGGTGAAGGCCCGCCCACTGACCGTGGTCGGCGAAGTGACAGTGAGGCTCGATGATGAAACGGTGCGCGGGCTTGACGCGGCCGTCATCGACAGCGTCTCCGTGAGCGAGCAGGTGCTCGAGCCTGGCCACATCCGGGTCGGCATCGAGATTTCGGACACGACGCTGGAAACCGACCTGGGTCCCAAGCTTCGCGATTATGCGTCGGCCGGAATCGCGACATATTGGGTCGTCGACCTGAACGCTCGCGCCGTGCACGTCATGATCGAGCCGGACGGAAACGGTTATCGGAGTCGGACCTTGGTCCGCTTCGGGGAGCCGCTCACGCTGCCGGACGGACTCGGCACCATCGTCCTCGACTGAGGCTCACGCCGCCAGCCGCATCTCCAGGCGGCTCCAGACCTCGACCAGAGCGGCGGCGAGCTCGCGCATCATCTTTTCGTCATGGGCGGGGCCGGGCGTGAAGCGGAGGCGCTCGGTGCCGCGGGGCACGGTCGGGAAGTTTATCGGCTGCACGTACATGCCATATTCGGCGAGCAATATGTCGCTGATCTTCTTGGCCTTGACCGGGCATCCGACCATCAGGGGCACGATGTGGGTGGTCGACGGCATGACCGGCAGCCGCGCCTCGGCGAAGATGCGCTTGAGCAAGGCGGCGTGCCGCTGCTGGTCCTCGCGCTCGGCCGACGAGCGCTTGAGGTAACGGACGCTGGCCAGCGCGCCGGCGACCAGCACCGGCGACAGCGAGGTCGTGAAGATGAAGCCGGGCGCGTAGCTGCGGATGACATCGACGATGTTGCGGTCGGCGGCGATGTAGCCGCCCATGATCCCGAACGCCTTGCCGAGCGTCCCTTCGATGACGGTGACGCGGCGGGCGACGTCGTCGCGCTCGGAGATGCCGCCGCCGCGCGGGCCGTACATGCCCACCGCGTGGACCTCGTCGAGATAGGTCAAGGCGTTGTAGCGGTCGGCGAGGTCGCAGATCGCGGCAATGGGCGCGACGTCGCCGTCCATCGAATAGACGCTCTCGAAGGCGATCAGCTTCGGCGTCTCCGCATCCTCGGCGGCCAGCAATTCCTCGAGATGAGCGAGGTCGTTGTGGCGGAAGACGCGCTTCTCGCAGCCCGAATTGCGGATGCCCGCGATCATCGAGGCGTGATTGAGCTCGTCGGAGAAGATGACGCAGCCGGGCAGGATCTTGCCGAGCGTCGACAAAGTCGCCTCGTTGGAGATGTAGCCGGACGTGAACAGCAAGGCCGCCTCCTTGCCGTGCAGGTCGGCGAGTTCGGCTTCGAGCGCGACATGGTAATGGGTGTTGCCGCCGATGTTGCGGGTACCGCCCGAGCCGGCGCCGACGTCGTGGAGCGCCTCCTCCATCGCCGCGACCACTTCGGGATGCTGGGCCATGGCGAGATAGTCGTTCGAGCACCACACGACGATCGGCTTCGGCCCGTTATGGCCGGCGAAGCAGCGCGCGTTGGGGAAGCTGCCCTTGTTCCTCAATATATCGATGAACACGCGATAGCGGCCTTCGGCATGGAGCCGGTCGATCGCCTGCGCGAAAACGCGGTTATAGTCCAAGTCCTGCTCCCCGGGAGTAGGTCGCTTATAGCCGAGATAAGCGGGTATTGGCTAGACGGTCTGGAGCGCCGGAAAACCGCGCGCGGCGAAGCCGGCGCGATAGGGTTCGAGGTCGGCGCCGCGGCCGGTGAACAAGGCGAGATGGTGCGGCTCGCCCGCGGCCCAGTCGCGGTCGCGGGTGAGGAAGGCGACGCGCCGCGCGATTCCCTCCTTGCCGTCGACGAAGGCCATCGGGCGCGGACAGGCGGCGGCAAGCTCGTCCTCGACCATCGGAAAGTGCGTGCAGGCGAGGACGATGGTGTCGATCCTGTCGCCGCCGTCCTGCGCGAACAGGCCGTGGAGGATGCGCGCATAGGCGGCCGTGTCGGCGGGCTCGCCGCGCAGCTTCGCCTCCGCCAGCTCGACCAGCTCGGCCGAGCCGTGGCGGACGACCGTGCAGTCGCGGGCGAAGTCGGCGGCGAGCCGGTCGACATAAGGCTGGCGCACCGTCGCCTCGGTGCCGAGCACGCCGATCGTGCGGGTCTTCGAGAGCGCCGCCGCCGGCTTGATCGCCGGGACGGTGCCGACGATCGGCCGGTCGAGCGCCGAGCGCACCGCGTCGAGCGCGATGGTGGAAGCGGTGTTGCAGGCGATGACGATCAGCGCGGGGTCGAACCGCTCGGCGAGCCGGCCGAGCAAGGCGGGAACCCGCGCCTCGATCTCCTGCGGCGTCTTGGTGCCGTAGGGATAGCCGGCCCGGTCGGCGACATAGACCAGGGGCGCGGCGGGCAGGGCGGCGCGGATCGCCCCGGCGACCGACAGGCCCCCGACGCCGGAATCGAAGATGAGGAGGGGCCTCGCCGCGTCCATTCGGCCGCTGTAGCGGGGCCGCCGCGCCGGGCAAGGCCGCGCATTCCCCGGCTTTGCCGCAAAATATTGCGCCCGCTCCTCGTTTTGCTAGGGTGAAAGGGAAGGGGGCCGTGGTGGACGCAGAGATTCTGGCCGGGCCGTTGCTGTCCTTCCTGCTCGGCTACGCGCTCGGGGCGATCCCATTCGGAATCCTCCTCACCCGCGCCGCGGGCGCCGGCGACCTCCGCGCGATCGGTTCCGGCAATATCGGCGCGACCAACGTGCTGAGGACCGGCCGCAAGGGCCTTGCCGCCGCGACCCTGCTGCTCGACATGGCCAAGGGCGCCGCCGCCGTGCTGATCGCGGCCTGGCTGTTCCCCGAGACGGTGGCGATCGCCGCGATCGGCGCCTTGCTCGGCCACCTCTGGCCGGTCTGGCTCAAATTCCGGGGCGGGAAGGGCGTCGCCACCTATTTCGGCCTCGTCCTTGGCTTCGCGCTGGCCGGCGAGATCGGCTGGCCGGCACCGGCCGCTTATGCCGCCGTCTGGCTCGGCGCGCTGGCCGCGACTCGCTATTCGTCGGTCGGCGGCCTCGCCGCCGCGCTCGCCGCGCCGGTCGCCGCCGCGTGGCTCGGCCGGTTCGACCTCGCCTTGCTGTTCCTCGGCTTCACCCTGCTCGTCTTCTGTAAGCACCGCGCCAATATCGGCCGTCTCGCCGCGGGCACCGAGCCGAAGGTCGGCCGTGGCTGAGCCGAGCGAGGACCAGGTCGCGCGACTGCGGCTGATTCGCTCCGACAATATCGGGCCCGTCACCTATTTCCAGCTGCTCGCCCGGTTCGGCTCGGCGGGCGCCGCGCTCGCCGCGATTCCCGACCTCGCCGCGCGCGGCGGCGGGCGGGCGCCGAAGCTCGCCAGCCGCGCCGCAATCGAGCGCGAGATCGAAGCCGTGGCGAGGCTGGGCGCGCGCTATCTCTTCCTCGGCCAGGGCCTCTACCCGCCGCTGCTCGCCGAGCTCGAGACGGCGCCGCCCGCGATCATCGCCCGCGGCCACCTCACTTTGCTCGACAAGCCGGCTGTGGCGGTGGTCGGCGCGCGCAATGCCTCCGCCGCCGCCTGCCGCTTCGCGCGCGGGCTGGCGCAAAAGCTCGGCGAGGCGGGGGCCCTAATCGTCTCCGGCCTCGCCCGCGGCATCGACACGGCCGCGCATGACGGGGCGCTGGAGACCGGCACCGTCGCGGTGGTGGCGGGGGGCATCGACGTCTTCTACCCGCCCGAGAACGAGGCGCGGCAGCGCGCCATCGCCGAACGCGGCCTGCTTCTTTCCGAGCAGCCGCCGGGCACCGAACCCCGCGCCCGCCACTTCCCGTCGCGCAACCGGATCATTGCCGGCCTGGCGCAGGGCACGGTGGTGGTCGAGGCCGCCCCCCGCTCCGGGTCGCTGATCACCGCCCGCCTCGCCGCCGAGGCGGGGCGCGAAGTGATGGCCGTGCCCGGCTCGCCGCTCGATCCGCGCGCTCAGGGCTGCAACCAGCTGATCCGCGAAGGCGCCACCCTCGTCCAGAGCGCCGACGACGTCATGGAAGCGATCAGCCCGCTGCGGGTGCGGCCGTTCCGGGACGCGGAGCGGGACTATGCCGCGCCGGACGAGGCCGCCGACGTCGAGGATTCCGCCCGCGCCGACATCGCCTCCCTCCTCAACGGCACGCCCGTGCCGGTCGACGAGATCGTCCGCCAGTCCCGCGTCCCGCCGGCGATGGTTCAGATCGTGCTCCTCGAGCTGGAGCTCGCCGGCCGGCTTGAGCGGCATGCGGGCGGCAAGGTGAGCCTCGTTTGAGGGCCGCGGGCAAAGCGATCTCGAGGCGCGTGGTCCTCGGATTTGTTCTCGCTCCACTTCCGGTCGTGGGACCAATCCTGCTCCTCGAAGCCATTCTCCTCGTCGGGATGCCAGAGGACGGCGCCAACCTCGCCTCTGACATGATGTTGATGGTCTTCGGCGGCTATGGGGTCTGTTTGCTTCTGGGAATACCGATCCACCTGATCCTCGCTCGAAAAGGAAGAAGCGACCTCGCCTCCTACCTCCTCGCCGTCCTGGCTGCGGTGTTCGCCGCCGCCTGCATGGCGGCTTTGCTCGAGTTGCGGTTTCGCCCCTCACTGGAACGCAACCCGTTCGGATGGTCGATGTGGAGCCGCTTCGGCATTTCAGCGACCGTTATCGCCGCCGTGCTCAGCTGTGCCTGCGCTTCGATCTTCTGGAAGGTCGCGGTGGCGCGACCTCGCCGGTAACTCCGGGCACGGCGCAGACAGGCGAAAAGCCTAAACTCGTCCCGCTTGACGGCACATGCCGCCGCTCCCCACCCTATACGCGTACGCGTGAAGGATCGTGGTCTCCAATGAAGCTAGTCGTCGTCGAATCGCCCGCCAAGGCGAAAACCATCGAGAAATATCTCGGCAGCGGCTATCGCGTGCTGGCTTCCTACGGCCATGTCCGCGACCTCCCGCCCAAGGACGGCTCGGTCGATCCCGACGCCGGCTTCGCGATGGAATGGGAGACCTATGCCGACAAGGCGCGGCAGCTCAAGGCGATCACCGACGAGGCGAAGAAGGCGACGTCGCTGATCCTCGCCACCGACCCCGATCGCGAGGGCGAGGCGATCAGCTGGCACGTCCAGGAAGTGCTGAGGAAGCGCAAGGCGCTGCCCGCCGATGTCGAGCGGGTCACGTTCAACGCCATCACCAAGGCGACGGTGACCGAGGCGATGAAGCATCCGCGCGCGCTCGACGAGGATTTGATCGACGCCTACCGCGCCCGCCGCGCGCTCGACTATCTGGTTGGCTTCACGCTCTCGCCGGTGCTGTGGAGGAAGCTGCCCGGCGCCAAGTCGGCGGGGCGGGTCCAGTCGGTGGCGCTGCGCCTCGTCGTCGATCGCGAGCGTGAGATCGAGCTGTTCCGCGCCCAGGAATATTGGAGCGTCGCCGCGTTGATGGAGACGGACGGGCAGGAATTCCTTGCCCGGCTGGTGCGCTACAAAGGCGAGAAGATCGATCGCCTGTCGATCGGCGACGCCGGCACGGCCGAGGCCGCCAGGGCCGCGGTCGAAGAGGGGCGGTTCGCCGTCGCCTCGGTCGAGACCAGGCCGCTCAGCCGCAACCCGCCGCCGCCCTTCACCACCTCGACGCTGCAACAGGAAGCGGCGCGCAAGGCGGTCGTGGCGCGCTACGACGGCGGCTACGTCCCGGACAAGCCGCGCCATTACGAGACCAAGGCCAAGAACGCCCAGGAAGCCCACGAGGCGATCCGCCCGACCGATTTCTCCCGCGACCGCGCCGGCTCGGGCGACCATGGCCGGCTCTACGACCTCGTCTGGAAGCGCGCGCTGGCCAGCCAGATGGCCTCGGCCCGGCTCGAGCGGACGACCGCCGAGCTGGTCGACGGGACCGGCGCGACCGCGCTGAGGGCGACGGGCCAGGTCGTGCTCTTCCCGGGCTTCCTCGCGCTCTACGAAGAAGGGCGCGACGACGACCAGGACGAGGAAAGTCGCCGCCTGCCGCGGCTGCGCGAAGGCGACGCGCCCGCGAAGAAGAAGGTCCTGGCCGAGCAGCATTTCACCCAGCCGCCGCCGCGTTACTCCGAGGCGAGCCTGGTCAAGAAGATGGAGGAGCTCGGCATCGGCCGCCCGTCCACCTACGCGGCCATTCTGCAGACGCTGAAGGATCGCGGCTACGTCCTCCTCGAGAAGAACCGCTTCACGCCGGAGGAAAGCGGCCGCCTGCTGACCGCCTTTCTCGAGCGCTTCTTCGAGCGCTACGTCTCGTTCGATTTCACCGCGCACCTCGAGGACGAGCTAGACGACATTTCCGGCGGCCGGGCGGAGTGGCAGAAAGTGCTCGAGGCCTTCTGGCGCGACTTCAAGCCGAAGACGGCCGAGATCATGGAGCAGAAGCCTTCCGAGATCACCGCCGCGCTCGACGATTTCCTCGCCCCCTGGCTGTTCCCGGACAAGGACGACGGCACCGATCCGCGCCTCTGCCCGGCCTGCGGCGAGGGGCGTCTGGGACTGAGGGGCGGGCGCTTCGGCGCCTTCGTCGCCTGCTCCAATTACCCCGAATGCAAGTTCACCCGCCGCTTCGGGCAAGGCGGCGAGGAAGCGGCGGCGGGCGACGGACCGGAGATCCTGGGCGACCATCCCGAGACCGGGCTGCCGGTGCTGCGCAAGTCGGGCCGCTTCGGCCCCTATGTCGAGACCGGCGAGGGCAAGGACGCGAAACGTGCGTCGATTCCCAAGGATGCGGGCGAGCTCGACCTCGACCTCGCCGTTCGCCTGCTGTCCCTGCCACGCGCGGTCGGCGACCATCCCGAGACAGGTAAGCCGATCACGGCGTCGATCGGCCGCTACGGGCCCTATCTCGCCCATGACGGCAAATATGCCCGGCTCGGCTCGACCGCCGAGGTGTTCGAGACCGGCATGAACGCGGCGGTGGCCAAGCTCGCCGACGCGGCGGCGGGCGCCGCGCGGCGGACCGGC
>JBJMTY010000291.1:0-8416 GCA_045811445.1 Allosphingosinicella sp.
CTCGCCGCCGCTTCAATCGGCGCCGCGCCGCCAGCCGCCCCGCCCGCCGTCCCGCTTGCGCCCGCCGCGGGGGACGACGGCGTCTCGCTCGCCCTCGGCGAGGACCGCAACGAACGGATGACGGTCCCGGTCAGCATCGGAGCGACCGGCCCCTACGCCTTCATCGTCGACACCGGCGCCGAGCGCACCGTCATCTCCGAGCAGCTTGCCGCGCGGCTCGGGCTCGGGGCGGCGGGCAAGGCGCGGGTCCATTCGATGACCGAGGTCAGCGACATCGAGACCTTCACCATTCCTAGCCTCCAGGTCGGCGGCAGGCAGGTCCGCGACATCCGCGCGCCCGGCATGGACCGCCACAATCTCGGCGCCGAGGGCATGCTCGGGGTCGATTCGCTTCAGCAGCAGCGCGTCTCGTTCGACTTCGACCGCGACGTGATGACCGTCGTCCCCTCGCGCCGCAGCGAGGATCGGTGGGTGGACGGCGCCATCGTCGTCACCGCCAAGAGCCGACTCGGCCACCTCGTCCTCGTCGATGCTTCGGTGGACGGCGAGAAGGTCTGGGTGATCGTCGATACGGGCTCGCAGGTCACGATCGGCAACACCGCGCTCCGCCACAAGCTCGAGCGGCGCGGCAAGATGAAGCTGCTCGATCCGGTCCAGCTGCTCAGCGTCACTGGGGGCCGGGCGAGCGCCGACGAGTCGGTAGTCAAGCATATCCGCCTCGGCGGGGTCGACATTTACGACATGCCGGTCGCCTTCTCCGACGTGCATCCGTTCAAGAAGCTCGGCCTCACCGATCGTCCGGCGCTGCTGCTCGGCATGGACGCGCTCAAGCTGTTCGAGCGTGTCTCGGTCGATTTCGCCAACCGCCGCGTCCGCCTCCTCGCCCGCAGCCACGGCGAGCGTGCGCCGACGTCGCGGATGGCGGCGGTCGCAGGCGTGGGGCGGCGCAGCTAGGGACGCCGCGCCGGCACGCCGAGCCTGGGGATGTCGATCTTCGGGCAGCGGTTCATCACCACCTTGAGGCCGGCGGCCTCGGCGCGCGCGGCGGCTTCCTCGTTGATCACGCCGAGCTGCATCCACACCGCCTTGGCACCCGCCGCGATCGCCTCGTCGACCGCTTCGCCCGCGGCCTGGGGACGGCGGAAGATGTCGACCAGGTCGATCGGCTCGCCGATCTGGCTGAGCTCGCGCCAGACATATTCGCCATGGACATGCTCGCCGGTGATCTGCGGGTTGACCGGCAGCACGCGGTAGCCCTGGTCCTGGAGGAACTTCATCACGCCCCAGCTCGGCCGGTCCGGCCGGTCCGACGCGCCGATCATGGCGATGGTCCGCGTCTCGGCGAGCAAGGCGTAAATGTCTTCGTCGCGGGTGAGGGGCATGGTCTTTCTCCGGGGGTCCGCGGGAACGGGGTTTAACCTACCGGGCGCCGATCTGCTCCAGCAACCTCCCGGCGAGCCGGGCGAAGACCGCCGCTTCCTCGCCTTCGCCCGCGGCGGGCGGCGTGCCGGCGTCGGAGGCGCGGCGGATCGAGAGGGTGAGGGGGATGCGGCCGAGGAAGGGGATGTCCATCACCTTCGCCGCGGCTTCCGCGCCGCCGCTGCCGAACGGGTCCGAGACCTCGCCGCAATGCGGGCATTCGTAGCCGGCCATGTTCTCGATCAGGCCGATCACCGGCACGCCGGTCTTGCGGAACAGGTCGATGGCGCGGGTGGCGTCGATCAACGCGAGGTCCTGCGGCGTCGAGACGATGACGGCGCCGGCCGGCTTCCATTTCTGGACGAGGCTCAGCTGGATGTCGCCGGTGCCCGGCGGCAGGTCGACGAGGATCGTGTCGCAATCGCCCCAATCGCCGTCCATCAACTGACCGAGCGCCGAGGCGGCCATCGGCCCCCGCCAAGCCAGCGCGCTGCCCGCGTCGACGAGCTGGCCGATCGACAGCATGCGGACGCCCCAGGCGCTGACCGGGACGATCGTCTTCTCGACCATTTCCGGACGGTCGTGGTTGCCCATGATGCGCGGCTGGGACGGGCCGTAGATGTCGGCGTCGACCAGGCCCACCTTGCGGCCCGCGCGGGCGAGGGCGACGGCGAGGTTGGCCGAGACGGTCGATTTGCCGACCCCGCCCTTCCCCGAGCCCACGGCGATCACGGTCCGCGCCGGCTTGTCGGCGGTCATCGCGACCCGGACGTCGCGCACGCCGGGCACTACCGCCAGCGCGGCGCGCACTTCCCGCTCGAGGCCGGCGCGCGCCTCGGCCGACAGGCCGCCGACGTCTAGCAGGAGGCTGGCGACGCCGTCCTTGAGGCGCGGCGCGGCGACGCGGCCGCGCGCGCCGGTGACGGCGTCGAGAGCGGCGATGAGGGCGTCGGCGTCCGGGTCCATCGCCGCCAGATAGGCGGACGGGGCCGGCTTGCCACTGTTTTTCCGCCCGCGCCCTACCTATAAAGGCGAGATGAGATCCATTACCGGGTGGGGCGCGCGGCTTGCCGCCAGTCTGAGCGACAATAAAGGTGGGCCGTGGGGCTCTTCGGGCGGCGGCGCGGATGGCGGCGGCGACGGGGGCGACGGTGACGGGCCCAGGAGCCCCTGGGGCCAGCCGCCGCGGCGGCGCCCCGCGGGCGGTGCCGGCAACATCGCCTCGATCGAGGATTTGCTGAAGAAGGGCCGCGAGCGCTTCGGCGGCCGCTTCCCCCAGCATGAGGGCAAGCCCTATTGGGCCTACGGGCTCGCCGTCTTCGCGCTGCTTTGGATCATGTTCACCAGCTTCCATGTGGTGGGCGCGCAGGAGCGGGGCGTCGTTACCCTGTTCGGCCGCTACAGCCGCACGCTCAGCCCAGGCGTCAACATGACCCTGCCTTCGCCGATCGAGCGGATGCAGAAGATCGACGTCGGCCAGATCCGCGCCACCGACGTCGGCGGCGAGGCCAACAGCCAGAATCTCATCATCACCGGCGATTCGAACCTGATCGACGTCGCCTACACGGTGCGCTGGAGCATCCGCGACCCGCAGCTTTACCTGTTCAGCCTCGCCGCGCCCGACGCCACGGTCACCGAAGTGTCCGAAAGCGCGATGCGCGCGGTCGTCGCGACGGTGACGCTCGACGACGCGATCGGCGCCGGCCGCGGCGACATCGAAACGCGGGTGGGCCTGCTCATGCAGCAGATGCTCGACCGCTACGGCGCAGGCATCCGCATCGAAGGCGTCGCGGTCAAGCAATCGGACCCGCCGGCGGCCGTGCTCGATGCGTTCAAGGCCGTGTCGGCGGCCCAGCAGGCGGCGCAGGGCGACATCAACAACGCCAAGACCTACGCCCTCCAGATCACCGCCCGCGCCCAGGGCGATGCGACCGCCTTCGACAAGGTCTACGCCCAATACAAGCTCGCCCCCGAAGTGACGCGCCGCCGCATCTATTACGAGACGATGGAGCGGGTGCTGTCGAAGGTCGACAAGACGGTGATCGAGGCGCCCGGCGTCACGCCCTATCTCCCTTTGCCCGCCGTCCAGCGGCAGGCCCAGAATCCGGAAGGAGCGGCGAAGTGAGCCGCCTCGCACGCAACCCGATCGCGCTCGCCTTCGCGGCGATCCTCGTCCTGATCCTCGCCGGCGCGACCTTCGCCACGGTGCCCGAGACCAGCCAGGCGGTGGTCGTCCGCTTCGGCCAGCCCAAGCGCGTCATCAACGCCTATCATGCCGGCCAGGAGTTCGGCAGCACCGGCGCGGGCCTCATCGCCCGGTGGCCGTTCGTCGAGCAGATCGTCTGGATCGACAAGCGCATCCAGTCGGTCGACATGGACCAGCAGCAAGTGCTCTCGACCGACCAGCAGCGCCTCGAGGTCGACGCCTTCGCCCAATATCGCATTGTCGATCCGGTGCGGATGTACATCACCGCGCGGACCCCGGAACGGGTCAGTTCGGCGCTGAAGCCGATCTTGAGCTCGGCGATCCGCAACGAGCTCGGCAAGCGCCAGTTCGCCGCCTTGCTCAGTCCCGAGCGCGGGCAGGTCATGCACAACATCCGCAACGCCATGAACCGCTTCGCCAGCCGCTACGGCGCCGAGGTGATCGACGTCCGCATCAAGCGCGCCGATCTGCCGGAAGGCTCGACCACCGAAGCCGCTTTCCAGCGGATGCGGACCGCGCGCGAGCAGGAAGCGGGCTCGACCCGCGCCCAGGGCTACAAGCAGGCCCAGATCATCCGCGCCGACGCCGACGCCGAGGCGGCCAACGTCTATGCCGAAGCCTATGGCAAGGATCCCGATTTCTACGATTTCTACCGGGCGATGCAGTCCTACGAGACGACTTTCGCGCCCAACGCGGCCCAGGGGCAGCCGGCCCAGGGCCGGACGACCATCATCCTGTCGCCCGAGAACGATTATCTGAGGGAGTTCCGGGGCCGGAAGTAAGGGAAGCGACAAAGCCGCGCGGCGGCTATTCAATTCCCGTTCAGCCGCACCACATACCGTCTCGAAACGGCTTGTAATCGTCTCGGGCGCGGCCCGGGCGAGCCGAAGATCAGGAGGAATTGCGATCGTGCGTTACGTTTATGGCCTCTCCGCCGCCATCCTTCTCGGCGGCGCCGCCGCGACGCTGACCGTGGGCCCGGTCGGCGCCCAGACCGCCCAGAACGAGCCGGGGGCGATGGCCGCCGCCGCGCCCCGCGCCGGCGCGCCGATGAGCTTTGCCGATCTCGCCGCGCGGCTGCAGCCGGCGGTGGTCAACATCTCGACCAAACAGTCGATCCAGGTCAGCCGCCAGCAGCAGCTGCCGCCGGGCCTCGAGGAATTCTTCAAGCAGTTCGGCGCTCCGGTCCCGGGCCAGGACGACGACAGCGGCAGCGGCAGCGGCGGCGGCAGCGGCAACGCCCCCGTCACCCAGCGCGGCGGCTCGCTCGGCTCCGGCTTCCTGGTCTCGGCCGACGGCTATGTGGTCACCAACAACCACGTCATCTCGCCGGCCCGCACCGGCGCCACGGTCGAGAGCATCACCGTTATCCTGGCCGACCGACGCGAATATGAAGCGAAGCTGATCGGCCGCGACCAGGCCTCCGACCTCGCTTTGCTCAAGATCAACGCGACCGGGCTTCCCTACGTCAATTTCGGCGATTCGACCCGCACCCGGGTCGGCGACTGGGTGGTGGCGATCGGCAATCCGTTCGGCCTCGGCGGCTCGGTGACCGCCGGCATCGTCTCGGCGCTCCACCGCAACATCGGCTCGGGCGTCTACGACCGCTACATCCAGACCGACGCGTCGATCAACATGGGCAATTCGGGCGGCCCGATGTTCGACCTGAACGGCAACGTCATCGGCATCAACACCGCCCTCTATTCGCCGACCGGCGGCAATATCGGCATCGGCTTCGCCATTCCCGCCGAGCAGGCCAAGCCGGTGATCGACGCACTGCGCCGGGGGTCGCGCGTCCAACGCGGCTATATCGGCGTCAGCCTCCAGGATCTCGACGAGGATATCGCTGCGGCGATGGGCGTGCCCAAGAACGAGGGCGAGCTGATCCGCGGCGTCACCGCCGGCGGCCCCGCCGCCCGCGCTGGCATCCAGCAGGGCGACGTGGTGGTCGCGGTCAACGGCCAGAAGGTCACGCCCGACCAGTCGCTCGCTTACCTCGTCTCGCAGCAGCCGGTCGGCTCGCGCGTGCCGCTGGAGGTGATCCGCGAGGGCCAGCGCCGCACCGTCACCGTCGCGATCGGCGAGCGGCCGACCGAGGACGAGCTCGCCAAGCTCAACGGCGTCGACGGCGCGCCCGCGGTCACCGAGCCCAGCACGCAGCAGCAGAGCGACAGCCAGCGCTCGGCCCGCGAGAGCCTCGGCCTCACCGTCCAGACGCTGACGCCGGAGCTGGCCCGTTCGCTTCGCCTCACCGACCCGGCGCTGAAGGGCGTCGTCGTCTCCGCCGTCAATCCGAGCAGCGACGCCGCCGCCAAGGGCCTCCAGCAGGGCGATATCATCCTCTCGATCAACCAGCGCGTCACGCGCACCCCGGAGGAGGCCGCCGCCGCGGTCACCGCCGCCCGCTCGGCCGGCCGCAACTCGGTGCTGCTGCTCGTCCGCCGGGGCAATTCGCCGGCCATCTACATCGCCGTCGAGCTGAACCGCCCGGCGGCGCGCTGATCCGGCCAAGTCCTTGCCGTCCCTGCCGCTTTCGCGGATAGGGGCGGCGGGCGTGGCGTGAGGAGGATCGGCATGGGCATAGGACGATCGTCGAGCGCGCCCGGAGCATCCTCACGGGCCGAGCTGACGGTGCGCGCCATCCTCCTCGGCGGGCTGATCACCCTCGTCTTCACCGCCGCCAACGTCTATCTCGGCCTCAAGGTCGGGCTGACCTTCGCGACCTCGATCCCCGCCGCGATCATCTCGATGGCGGTGCTGCGCGGCTTCTCCGATTCGTCGGTCCTCGAGAACAACATCGTCCAGACCGTCGCCTCGGCGGCGGGGACGCTGGCGGCGATCTGCTTCGTCCTGCCCGGCCTCGTCATGATCGGCTGGTGGCAGGGCTTCCCTTACTGGCAGACCGCCCTCATCACCGGCCTCGGCGGCGTGCTCGGCGTGCTCTTCTCGGTGCCGCTGCGCCGCGCGCTCGTCACCGATTCCCCGCTGCCCTATCCGGAAGGGGTGGCGGCGGCGGAAGTGCTGCGGGTCGGCGAGCGGGCGCGGGACGCGCAGGCGGAAGGCGACCGCGGCGTCGCCGCCATCGCCACCGGCTCGGCCGTCTCCGCCGCGTTCGCCTTGCTTGCCGCGATGAAGCTCACCGCCTCGGAAGCCTCGGGCTTCTTCCGGGCCGGCGGCGGGGTGAGCGGGATCAATCCCGGCTTCCAATTCTCGCTGCTCGGGGTCGGCCATCTGGTCGGCATCTCGGTCGGCGCGGCGATGGCGCTCGGCACCTTCATCGCCTGGGGAATCGCCGTGCCCCTGTTGAGCGCGGCGGCGCCCGCCGCGGCCGGTGTGGGGCTCGAGGATTGGGCGGGCGACATCTGGGTCCACCAGGTCCGCTTCCTCGGCGCCGGGGTGATCGGCGTCGCGGCGATCTGGACTCTGCTCATCGTCATCGGCCCGATCGTCAAGGGCCTCGCCGCCGCCATGGCCGCCTCGCGGGCGCGCTCGGCGGGCGGCGGGGCGGCGCTGCCGCTCCACGAGCGCGACATACCGATCGGCTGGGTGGCGCTCGGCAGCCTCGCCGCCATGATCCCGATCGGCCTGCTCCTCCACGCCGAGATCGGCGCCGCGGCGGGCGGCAGCACGGCGCTGGTCGTGGCCGGAAGCCTCGCCTTCGTCCTCGTCGCCGGCGCCTTCATCGCCGCGGTCTGCGGCTACATGGCCGGCCTGATCGGCGCCTCGAACAGCCCGGTCTCGGGCATCGGCATCCTCTCCGCGATCGGCGCCTCCCTGCTCCTCGTCGCGGTGCTCGGCCGCGTCGCCGATCCGAAGCCGCTGGTCGCCTACGCGCTCATCGTCACCGGCATCGTGTTCGGGGTCGCCACCATCTCGAACGACAATCTCCAGGACCTCAAGACCGGCCAGTTGGTCGACGCGACGCCGTGGCGCCAGCAGGTCGCCTTGCTGTTCGGCGTATTGTTCGGCGCGGCGGTGATCCCGCCGGTGCTCGATCTGCTCAACGCCGGCTACGGCTTCGCCGGCGCGCCCGGCGCCGGGCCCGACGCGCTGCCCGCGCCCCAGGCGGCTTTGATCTCGACGCTGGCGACCGGCGTGCTCGGCGGCGACATGGACTGGACGATGATCGGCTGGGGCGCCCTGCTCGGCGGGGCGCTGATCCTGCTCGACGCGGCGCTGGGCAAGACAAAGCTGCTGCGCCTGCCGCCGCTCGCCGTCGGCATCGCCATCTACCTGCCGATGTCGGCGACCCTGATGGTCATCGTCGGCTCGGTGCTCGGCTGGCTCTACGACAAGGGCGCCGCGAAGGCGGTCGACCCCGAACGTTACCGCCGCACCGGCGTGCTCACCGCCACCGGCCTCATCGTCGGCGAGAGCCTGTTCGGCGTCCTCGTCGCCGGCATCGTCGTCGCCAGCGGCAGCGCCGCGCCCCTGGCAGTGGTCGGCGACGGCTTCCGCCCCGTCGCCGTCTGGGGCGGCGCAATCCTCTTCGCCGTCATTGCCCTGTGGACCTACCGCAGAAGCGCGAAGCTGGCGGAGTAAGGTTCCATCAGACCGCCGTCATGCCAGCGAAGGCTGGCATCCATGCTGAGTCACCGCATGCAGCAGACTCAGCATGGGCCCCAGCCTTCGCTGGGGCGACGGCATTTCTCCCGGGCTATGCCCCCTTCGCCTCGAACCAGCGGGTGATGTCGGGGAGGCGGGACTGGCGGACGCGGACCCGGTCCTGGATCGAGGCGATCGCCTGGTCGGCCGGGCGGCGCGACTGCGGCGTCATGTAGCGGGTCGCGA
>JBJMTY010000292.1:0-2565 GCA_045811445.1 Allosphingosinicella sp.
GGCCGTAATCGATGGTGAGGGCGAGGATGTCGAACCCGTCTTCGCGCGCGCGCGCGGCGGCGACCATCGAATCGAGGCCTCCCGAGACGAGGATCACGGCGGATGAGCGGATCATGGCGGCGCCGCGCTAGGACCGAACGGCGCGCGCGGCAAGGGCCGCAAAAGAACGGGCCGCCCGGTGAAGAGCGGCCCAGTTGAGGCTTCCTAAAGCCTGCTAGGGAGGAAAGCGTGCCCCAAAAACGGCACGACCGACTCTCTACGCGCTTTAGGGTAAACAGAGGCTTAACGCGGCGAGCCTCGCTACGCCCTCAACAGGCGCCGACCCGGCGCGCCACCGCGCGATAGTGGAAGGGCCGCCCGTCGACGAGGCCCTGGGTGTCGATGGTGGCGCTGCGCCGCGTTTCGATCTTGAAGCTGGTATGGCCGTAGCCGTGGCCGGGGCAGCTATATTGGATGGTGCCGGCCGAAATCTCGTCGTGGATGGTATCGTCGGTGCAGAGCGCGCCCGGATGCTCGAGCCGGACGAGCTGCATCGGGTCCTTGAGGCAGAGCGCGTGGGCGGCGCCGCCGGCCGGCTTCACCATCCATTTGCCCGGCTCCAGGCGGGTCAGCGCGCCGGCCGCGACCGCGAAGGCGGGGATCGCCGCCGCGCAGGCGATGCCGATAGCGAGCGCCTTGCGACGCTTCCTCTGGATCCGGGGCCACATGCCCCTTCCGGTAGCAAAAGGCGGGAGCCGAATCGATGGGGCGCTACCCTTTTTGCTCAGGCCTCGAAGTCGGTGAGCGAGATGGGAAAAACCCGCGAGCAGAATTCGCAGTCGACGCTGATGAAGCCGTCCTCGTCCACCATGTCGGCCCGCTCGTCGACGGCGAACCGGCCGATCACGGCCTTGATATAGTCGAAATTGCAGCGGCAGCCCTTGCGCAGCGGCACGGGCTGGAGGACCCGCACTTCCTCCTCGTGGAACAGGCGCCAGAGCAAGGTCTCGAGCGGCAGGGCGCCGTCGGCGAGCTCGCTGCCCTTCACCGTCTCGGCGAGGATGCGGACATGCTCCCATTCCGGATCGTCGAGCCGGGTGTGGAGCCGGTCGCGCCCTTCCTCGCCCTCGGGCAGATGCTGGACGAGCATGCCGCCGGCGACATGGCCGGTATCGTTGACCGCGACCCGGACCAGGCTGGGCAATTGCTCCGACTGGGAGAAATAGCTCTGCGCCGCCTCCCCCAGCGACGCGCCCTCGAGCGGCACGATGCCCTGGTAGCGCTCCTTCGACGAAGGATGATCGAAAGTGATCGCCAGATAGCCCTTGCCGAACAAGGCCTGGAGATCGCGGTGGCTGGTGACCGCGCCGAGCCGCTCGCGGTCGAAGCGGACATAGCCGCGCAGCTCGCCGTCGCGATAGTCGACGACCAGCAGGTCGACGATCCCCGCCTCGGTCTGCGCCTGGAGGGTGAGCTGGCCCTCCTTCTCCTTGAGCAGCGAGCCGAGCAGAGCGGCCAGCACCAGCGCCTCGGACAAAATTCGCGCGATCGGCGCCGGATAATCATGGGCGGAGAGGATCTGGTCGAGCACCGGGCCCAGCCGTACGATGCGCCCGCGCGCGTTGCGCCGCGGGATGGTGAAGCCGGTCGCCGCGTCGACATGGGCGGTCGCCACCGCTTCGAAGGTGGGGGAAGAGGTCATGCCGGCGATGTGGCTAACGTGCGGCGGAGGTTCAAGTTCAAGACTTCCTCCCCATGCCTGCATGGGGAGGGGGACCACCCGAAGGGTGGTGGAGGGGTAGCTCGCGCAAGGCCATTGCCAAACCACCCCACCACCACCCTTTCGGGTGGTCCCCCTCCCCGTCTGTCGACGGGGAGGAACTAGGGCGCCTGATACCCCCGCGCCGCTTCGCTCAGCCGTTCGACGAACTCGGCGATATGGGCTTCCTCGACGATCAAGGGGGGCAATACGCGCATGACGTTGTCGCCGGCGGCGACGGTCAGCAGGCCGTGCTCGCGCAGGTAGGTGACGAAGGCGCGGCTGTCGGTCTTCATCTTGACGCCGAGCATCAGGCCGAGGCCGCGGACGCTCTCGAACAAGCCGTCATGGTTGGGGATCATCTGCTCGAGCGCGCCCCGCAGCCGCTCGCCCATGCGCTGGACATGGTCGAGGAAGCCGGGCTCGAGGATCACGTCGAACACCGCCTGGCCCGCCGCCATCGCCAGCGGGTTGCCGCCGTAGGTCGAGCCGTGGGTGCCGACCACCATGCCGGCCGCCGCTTTCTCGGTGGCGAGGCAGGCGCCCATCGGGAAGCCGCCGCCTATGCCCTTGGCGGTGGCGAGGATGTCGGGCGCGATGCCGTAATGCTCGTAGGCGTAGAGCTTGCCGGTGCGGGCGACGCCGCACTGCACCTCGTCGAGGACGAGCATCAGGTCGTTGTCGTCGCAAAGGCGGCGCAGCCCTTGCATGAATTCCCGGCTGGCCGGGCGGATGCCGCCCTCGCCCTGCACCGGCTCGATCAGGAAGCCGGCGGTGTGCGGCCCGATGGCGGCCTTGACCGCGTCGAGGTCGTCGAACGGGACGAC
>JBJMTY010000293.1:0-3031 GCA_045811445.1 Allosphingosinicella sp.
CCCTCCCCTGAAGGAGAGGGAGGATCCTCCTCCCCCACCGTCGGCCACGAGCGCCTCGCGCGCCTCATGCGGCGCGGCGCCGGATTCCTCGGCTGCGAGTTCGCCGTGATGGGCGGCGCGATGAGCTGGATTTCCGAGCGCCACCTCGTCTCCGCCCTCTCCAACGCCGGCGCCTTCGGAGTGATCGCCTGCGGGGCGATGACGCCCGATCTGCTCGACACCGAGATCGCCGAGACGCGCAAGCGCACCGAGCGGCCGTTCGGCGTCAACCTCATCACCATGCATCCCGACCTCTTCGCGCTGATCGACGTCTGCGCCCGGCACGGCGTCGGCCACGTCGTCCTCGCCGGCGGCCTGCCGCCGCCCGGCGCGATCGACCGGATCAAGGCCAGCGGGGCGAAGCTGGTTTGCTTCGCGCCCGCTTTCGCGCTGGCCAAGAAGCTGATCCGCTCGGGCGTCGACGCGCTGGTCATCGAGGGCATGGAGGCGGGCGGCCATATCGGCCCCGTCTCGACCTCGGTGCTCGCCCAGGAGATATTGCCCCCGCTCGCCGCCGAAGTGCCGATCTTCGTCGCGGGCGGCATCGGCCATGGCGGGCTCATCGCCGGCTATCTGGAAATGGGGGCGGCGGGCGTCCAGCTCGGCACCCGCTTCGTCTGCGCCAGCGAATGCATCGCCCACCCCAATTTCAAGAAGGCCTTCATCCGCGCGTCCGCCCGCGACGCGATCACCAGCGTCCAGATCGACCCCCGCCTCCCCGTCATCCCGGTCCGAGCCTTGAGGAACCGCGAGATGGAGGCGTTCGCCGCCAAGCAGCGCGAGGTGGCGCAGCTTCTCGACGAGGAGAAGGTCGAGATGGCCGAGGCCCAGCTCCAGATCGAGCATTATTGGGCCGGGGCGCTGCGCCGCGCCGTCATCGAGGGCGACGTCGAGAGCGGCTCGGTGATGGCCGGCCAGTCGGTCGGCATGGTCAAGGACGAGGCGCCCGCCGCCGAGATCCTGCGCCGGCTGATGGACGAGGCCGCCCACGCCCTCGAAAGGCGATCGCCCGCAGCTTAGGCCGCGACTCGGGGCCTAGAACCGGAGCGACACGGTCACCGCGCCGCCATGGTCGTTCCAGCCGCTGGCGAAGCTGCCCTGATAGCGTGCGCCGATGCGGAACCGTCCCGCTTCCACATCCACGCCGGCATCGACGTCGATCGCGCTCCGCGGCAGCCCGATGCCGGCGACGACGAAGGGCGAGGTGCCGCCCACGAAGGTCGCGCTCGCCTGATTGCCGCTCTGGTCGAGGCGGTGGCGGTAGGCGATGCTGGCGCGGGGGACGAGGGTCGCGCCGCCCAGGTTCCCGACCGGCGCCTCGAAGCGGGCGCCGACGCTGGCGAAGCTCGCCCGATAGTGATTGCCGGCGAGGGTGAGCCTGCCGTCGCCGCCGGTTTCGGCGAACGGGTCGAGGTTGGTCCGGACCCGGTCGTAGGCGACGAACGGCGCCAGCGTCGTCGCGCCGGGCATGAGGTCGTACTCGGCCTCGGCGAACAGGCGCGAGGTGTCGCCTTGGAAGTCCGCGGCGACCGGGCCCAGCGTGCCGTCGATCGTGCGCCGGCTGCTGACGTCGTGCCAGAACCAGGCGGCGCCCGCCCGTGCCGAGAAGCCGCCGGCACGGTAGCCGATATGCCCGCCGACGAACTTGCTGTCGACGTCGGCCCGGCTGCCCCGGTCGGCCACCCGGTCGCTCGCGCTGCCGATGCCGCCGCCCAGGCCCGCGGAGAATCCGGAGGCGGCATAGCTGAGGCCGGCAATGAAGCCGCTGGTCGAATCGCGCGCGCCCGCAATGCCGGCGCCGCCGTCCGCATGGACCCGCCCGGCAAAGCCGTCGGCCCAGAGGCTGATTCCCTCGGGTGCCGTGCGGCTGTTCGAGACCAGGGCGTTGCGCACCGCGCGGCTGTCGTCGGCGAGCAGCGCGGGAAGGCCGGCATAAATCTCGCCCGACAGCGCGTTGAAGAGAGCCGGCGCGGTAGCGTCCGTCGACTGCAGCACGGCGAGGTAGACGGGGCTGCCGAGGCCGAGCGCGTTCGCCGCGACCGCGACGGCGTGCTCGTTGGGCGTGGTGGCGAGGTCGGTGAAGCTGCGGTCGTTGCGGGTCAGGAACAGGCTGACGTCGTTGGTGCCGTAAGCGAGGCTCGCGGTCAGGAAGGCGAGGTTGCTCGTCACCGCGGCGAACCGCCCCTGCACGCCGCCGCCGGCGGTCAGGATCGTGTAGCGCGTCTGGGGATTGTAGGTGCCGTTCTGCGCCAGCACCCGCACCGTGCCGCCGGTGAGCGTCGCCGCGCCCGTCGCGGCGATCTTGTCGCTCGCGCCCGCCGCATTGGCCTCTACCTCGAACACCGATCCCGGAGCGAAGCTGACGCCGCCGCTGACGTTCATCGTGCCTATGCTCGATCCCGGCGCGACGACCCCGCCGGTGGCCACGAGGCCGCCGATCGTGCCGGTCCCCTCGAGCCGGCCGCCGTTCACCGTCACGGTGGAGGGCAGCGTCCCGTTCACCGCCAGCGTGCCGGCGGAAAGGGTGGTTGGGCCGGTCAGGCTGCTCGTGCCGCTGAGCGTCAGGCGGCCGGCGCCGCTCTTCACGAAGCTGCCTGTCCCGGTGAGCGCGCCCGCGAAGGTCGTGTCGCCGGCCTGGTTGAGGGTGAGCGCGCTGCCGATCCGCACCGTCCCGCCGCTGGCGCCGGCGAGCGAGCTGATCGTCGCGGCGGTCGAGGTGAATTCCAGAATGCCCTTGTCGACGGTGAAGCCGATCGCAGGATCCGTTCCGCCGCGGAGACTCAGCGTGCCCTGGTTGATCGTCGTCGGCCCGGTGTCGCCATAGACGCCGGTCACCGCCAGCGTGCCCGCGCCGTTCTTGATGAAGGCGCCATTGCCCCGCACCGGGCCGCTGATGAAGCCGTCGACGCTGCGGTCGAAGCTGAACGTCCCGGCATTGTCGAGGCTGGTGATCGAGAAGCCCGCCGTCGTCTCCGCCGCCGACGCGCTGGCC
>JBJMTY010000294.1:0-5451 GCA_045811445.1 Allosphingosinicella sp.
CTCGGCGCCGAAATCGGCGTGGCCGGGCGTGTCGACGATGTTGATGTGGGTCGTCTCGCCGCCGCCGCCGGTCCATTCGACCGACGTGCACTTGGCGAGGATGGTGATCCCCCGCTCCTTCTCCAAATCGTTGGAATCCATCGCGCGCTCTTCCACGCGCTGGTTGTCGCGGAAGGTGCCGGACTGGCGGAACAGCTGATCGACGAGAGTCGTCTTGCCGTGATCGACGTGCGCGATGATCGCCACGTTGCGGAGGCTCATTTCAAATTTCCTGATCGGGGGTTCGCGCCCGCCCATAGCCGCCAAAGCCGGCGCTGGCTAGGGTTGAGATCGGCTCGGGCCGCGTGAGGCGGAGAGCCAGGCGGCTCAGGGCCGGCGGAGCGCCGCGACGGCGAGCAGGGCCCAGCCGACGATCATCGCGAGGCCGCCGACGGGCGTGACCGCCCCCAGCCAGCGCGGCCCGCCGAGCGCCATCGCGTAGAGGGTGGCGGAAAAGAGCAGTGCTCCCCCGCCGAGCAAACGCGGCGGCCAGCGCCCGCCTGCGCCGGCGGCGCCCAAGGCGACGAGCGCGAGGCCGTGACCCATCTGATATTCGACGGCGGTCCGCCACCAGTCGAGCGCCTCGGGCGACAGCGAGGCTTTCAGCGCATGCGCCCCGAACGCGCCCAGCGTGACGGCGGAGCCGGCCAGAGCGGCGCCCGAGGCGAGGACAAAGCGGCTCATCGTCAGACGAAAATCGACCAGCCGGTGCGCTCCATCAGCCGCTCGAGCGCCATCGCGCCGGCGAGCGAGGTGCCGGCGGCGTTGAGGCCCGGCGACCAGACGCAGACGGCGCCGTGGCCGGGCGCGATGGCGAGGATCGCGCCGCTGACCGTGCTCTTGCCCGGCAGGCCGACCCGGAAGGCGAAGTCGCCCGAATTGTCGTAATGGCCGCAGGTCAGCATCAGCGCGTTGATCCGGCGCGAGCGCGAGGGCGTGGTTATCGCGTCGCCGGTCTGCGGATCGACGCCGTCGAAAGCGAGGTAGAGCCCCGCCTGGGCGAGCTGGCGGCAGGTCATCGCCACCGAGCATTGGCGAAAATAATAAGACAGGACCTCCTCGACCGGGTTGGCGAGGTTGCCGAAGGCGGCGATGAAATAAGCGAGGCTGCGGTTGAGCGCCCCCGCCTTCGACTCGGACATGGCCAGCGTCTCGTCGATCGCGACGCTCTTGTCGCCGGTCCGCTCGCGCAGGAAGGCCAGCAATTCGGCGATCGTCTCGTCGGCGCCGCGCCGGCCGATCAGCTGGTCGCAGACGACGAGGGCGCCGGCCGCCGTCAGGGGGTTGCGCGGGCGGCCGCGCTCCATCTCGAGCTGGATGATCGAATTGACCGGCGATCCGGCCGGCTCGCGGCCGACATGGTTCCACAGCGCCGACTTGAGGTGATGCAGCGCAAGGCTCAGCGTGAAGACGTAGGACAGGCTCTGGATCGAGAAAGGCTCGTCAGCGTCGCCCGAGCAGTGGACGCTGCCGTCGCGCAGCACCGCGGCGATGCCGAGCTTCCCCGGATCCGCGCCGGCGAGCCCCGGTATGTAGGTGGCGACCTTTCCCTTGCCCCGATAGGCGCTGACGTCGGCGACGACCTCGTCGAGCACGTCCTGGAAGCTCATCCTGCCCTCCTTCAGACGCGGGAGGGATAGGTCGGCTGGATGTCGACCGGGATGTGGGTCATGGTCCCGATCACCGCCTGCGCGTCCGGATCGAGCTTGCCGTAGCGATCGAGGAAGGCCTTGGCGCCCGCATGGTCGCCTTCGCCCTCGATCCGCACCAGCTCGGCGACGAGCGCGGAAAGGCCCGCCTCCAGCTTGCCATAGTCGAGCCGGAAGCGCCGCGTCGAGGCGTCCCAGCCGATGCCGCCGCGCTCCCTCAGGAAGCCGTATTGCATGGCGGCGCCGCGGCCGTGGGCGTCGGCGGTGCCGAAGCGCAAATGGCGGAATACGTCGGCCATGTAGGAGGCGAGCAGCTGGTCGCGCTCGGCCAGCGGCAGCTCGCCGCGGTGCATGAGGTAGAGGACCGCCCAGGCGCCCATCACGTCGGCCTTGGATTCCTCGATGGCGCTATACTGGTCCTTGAGCTCGGCGCTGACCGTGGTCTGGCGGCCGCCCAAGTTGAGGATGCCCGGCCCCAGGCTGTGCGACAGTTCGTGGAACAGCGTCTCCTGGGTCATGTAGGCCCTGGTCACCTGCCGCGCCTGCTCGGGCACGAACACCAGGCCGGCGAGCGGCGCCACGATCCGCTCGTACTTGGCGCCGAGCACGTTGGCGAGAATCACCTTCTTGGCGCCCTTGGCGGCGCGCACGCGCTCGTCATTGGGAAGGTTGAAGGCGATGGTCTGGATGCCCGGCCGCGCCTCGCCGCCGGCATGGACTTCCTCGGTCACCAGGATCGGCGAGGAGAAAGGCCGGTTGGCGTTCTTGTACTTGTCGGGAACGGGAAGGTTGCGCTCCATGTCGGGCAGCAGCGCCTTGTAGCGGGCCAGCGCCGCCGACTGCTTCGGATCGGCGATGGTGACGTAGCTCTCGAACGCCGTCTTCTGGGCGTAGAGATTGTCGACATAGACTTCATACGGCCCGATCACGACCTCGATCGGCGTGCCCGACACGTCCATCCAGGCCATCTCGGATTCGTAATAATCGTTGGTGCGGAAAGCCTGGGCGCGCAGCGTCAGGAAGCGCCTGAGGCTGGCATTGCCGGTCCGCGCCGCCGCTTTCTCGAGGAGCTGGGCGGCGGGCTCCAGCCACTGGCGGTATTCGACGCTGTAGGGCACCGCGACCAGCCGGTCGCCCTCGCGGTGGACGACCGTATAGGGGCTGGTGATCGCGTCCTTCTCGCCCGGATGCGCGGCGAGATAGGCGTCGAGCGCGTCCTTGGTGAGATCGGCCGGATAGACGCCGCCGCCGGGCGGGAGCGGCCGGTCGCCCCAGAAGGGCCGGTTGTCGGCGAGCGCGTCCCAGGGGCCGGCGTTGAAGTCGAACCAGTCGAGCAGCAAGGGCCCGTCGGCGCGGTTGAGCGAGGCGATCTCGCTGCGCACCCTCGGATTGTCGGCGCTGACCTGGCGCAGGAAGATCGGGTCGAGCAGGTCGGCGGCCTGGATGAGGTAATTGACGACGTCGCGCTCCTCGGCGGTGAGGAAGCTCGTATCGGGGCGCATGTCGATGCGGACGATCTTGGCGCGCTGCGCGGCGAGGCTGTAGCCGTCGGCGCTTTCGGCAAGGGCGGCGGGCGGCGGGGGCGGCGCGGCGGCGGTGCAGGCGGCCGTGGCGGCCAGCAGAGCGGCCAGGATCGATCGACGCATCTTACTCTCCCTCGATCTCTTGTGCCTCGCGCCTTAGCGGCGGCCGCCGCTAATGGGAATTGCCGCGATACGGGCTGGCCGCCGTGAACGATGGCCGCGCGTCGCCGTCCGCCACCGCTTCGACGAGATTGTAGAAGAACAGGTTGAACTTGCGCGCCGCCTCGAAGTCCATCGGCTGCGAGGCGTCGTCGGCGGGATGATGGTAGCGGGTGCGGTACCAGAGGCGGTAGCGGCGCTCCGCGTCGGTGCCGGGGCGGTAGCCGAAGATGAAGCCGGTGGCGGGCACGCCGATCTGCAGGAAGGGCCAATGGTCGGCGCGCTGGAGCAGGCCGCGCTCGGGCTCGGGATCGGGCTGGATCGCGATTCCCATCGGCGCCGCGACGGCGCGGGCGGTGTCGCCGAGACTGGTGTCGCTCACCGCCAGCATGGTGAGGATGTCGAGCGGGAAGAGCGGGCGGAGCTGGTCGAGATTGATCATCGCCGCCATCGCGCGGACCGGCACGGTCGGATGAGCGGTGAAATAATTGGAGCCGAGCAGCCCCTTCTCCTCCCCCGTGAAGGCGGCGAACAGGATCGAGCGGCGGAACGGCCTGCCCCGCCGCCGGTCGGCGAGCTGGCCGAGCAAGGCGACATAGGCCGCGTCGTCGAGCGTGCCGTTGTAGAGGCCGTCGCCGTCCACCGGCTCGCCGCGGCCGTAGCCGTCGAGATGCGCGCCGAGCACGACATATTCGCCCCGAAGGTCGGAGCCGGGCAGGATTGCGAGAACGTTGGGCGACGAATAACGGGCGGCGCGGACGGCGAAGGTGGCGCGGAGGCGCGCCGGGATGTCGAAGGCCGGCAGCGGCGCGTCGCGGCCGCCGGCGGCGAGGATCGCGGCGGCGTCCCGGCCCGATCCGGCGATCAGCGCGGGGAAGGCCTCGGCGTCGAGGCGCATAGCGGCGAGGCCGGCGTCGGCTAGCGGCGGGCTCCCCTCGATCCGTACCGTCCGGGCATAAGCGACCGGCCAGCGCGGCGGCTCGACCGTGAAATAGGGATTGTCGACCAGGATGAGGCCGACGGCGCCCGCCGCGAGCGCGGCCGCATTGCGCTCGCCGGCGGTGCGGCGCGCATTGAAGCAGACGACGATCCGCCCCGCCGCGTCGGTCATTTCCGCCTTCGAGCAATAGCCGCGGAAGGCGAGCGGCGCGTCGATGCGCGGCGGCAAGCGGTCGGTCGGCCGGACGGTGATGTCGTGGAGAAAGGCGAGAGGCCGCGCCGGCCCGCGGCCTTGGGGCACCAGCTCGAACGACGTGCCGGCCTTGTCCACGGCGACTTCGCTCAGCCGCACGCGCTGGAAATAGGTGCCGTTGTCGCCGGCCGGGACCAGGCCGGCCCGGCGGAAGCGGTCGGCGACATAGGCGGCGGCGCGCTCATGGCCGGGGGAACCGGTGTCTCGCCCTTCCATCGCGTCGCTCGAAAGGTAGCGCGTGCTGCGCCACCATGCATTGGTGTCGGCGTCGGGGACGGCGCGCGTCGTCGCGCAGCCGGCGAGCAGGACGGCGAGGCCCGTCGCAAGCAGGAGGCGGCTGGTCATGGGCGAGGAACCGGCCTTGCCCGCTCACGTTCCACGGCCGTCCCGAATTCGATCCGGAGGAGCGTACCCATGTCCAGCATCCCCAATTCCGCCATGCCCCACGCCATGGCCCACGACGAGCCCGAGGCGCAAGCCGGCGGCGGCTTCACCGCGACGCTGACCGAGCAGGCCGGCAGGCTCGCCGACCTCGCCCGCGAGAACCCCAAGACCGCGATCGCGGCGGGCGTCGCCGTCGCCGCGGCGGCGATCGGCGCGGCCGCCATCCCGGCGCTGCGCGGCGGCTCGGGCGGCGGTACCAAGACCGCGTCCAAATCATCCACGTCGCGCAAGAAATCGACCGCCAAGGCGTAGCGTGCGCCGGCCTCGCCGGGGTGAAAATCCCGGCGAAGGCTGGTAAAAGGCGGACGTCAGGGAGGCCGACATGCTCATCCTCGTCCCCTTTTTTCTCCTCCTCGCCGCGCCGGCCGCGCCCACCCCGGCGCCGCCCGCGCCGTCGAGGCGCGCCTTTCCCGCCTGCGCGGCGGGGCCGACGCTCGCGCAGCGC
>JBJMTY010000295.1:0-2605 GCA_045811445.1 Allosphingosinicella sp.
CCGACGACGCCTTCTTCCTCCATTGCCTCCCCGCCCGCCGCGGCGAGGAGGTCACGAACGAGGTCATGGAAAGCCCGAGGAGCGCGGTCTGGCGCCAGGCCGAAAACCGCATGCACACCGCCCGAGGCGCGCTGGCCTGGCTGATGGGAGTGGGGACGTGAGGGGGGGAACATCTCGTCCTCCCTGTGCGCGAAGCGCATGGGGAGGGGGACCGCCGAAGGCGGTGGAGGGGCTGTGCCGCGGCAGAACCGCCCCTCCACCATGCTGCGCATGGTCCCCCTCCCCATCGGCTTCGCCGACAGGGAGGACAAGTTGACCGAATCCCGCCTTCGCCGGCAGCGCGCCATCGCCGATCTGCTGCGCTCGCGCACGCTCGCCAGCCAGGAGGACGTCACCGAGCGCCTCTCCGCCGCCGGCTTCTCCGTCACCCAGGCGACCGTCTCCCGCGACCTCGACCAATTGGGCGCGGTCAAGGTCAAGAAAGGCGGCACCCTGCGCTACATGCTGCCCGACGAGATAGGCGACGGCGATTGGGCGGCGCAGCGGCTCGGCCGCGCGCTCGCCCAATGGGTGCTGTCGGTCGAGCCCGCCGGCCCCTTGCTCGTCCTGCGTACCCCCCCGGGCTCGGCCCATGTCGTCGGCGTCGCCTTCGACCAGGCCAGGCTCGCCGAGATCGCCGGCACGATCTGCGGCGACGACACGTTGTTCGTGGCGCTGCGCGACGGCGTCAATGCCGACGCCGTCGCCCACCGTTTCCGCACTCTTTGCCAGGATCCCTCATGATTCCCCACGCGCCCAGGAAGGTCGTGCTCGCTTATTCGGGCGGCCTCGACACCTCGATCATCCTCAAATGGCTGCAAACCGAATATCGCGCCGAGGTGGTCACCTTCACCGCCGATCTCGGCCAGGGCGAGGAAGTCGAGCCGGCGCGGCGCAAGGCGGAATTGCTCGGCATCCGCCCCGAGAACATCTTCATCGAGGATCTGCGCGAGGAATTCGTCCGCGACTACGTCTTCCCGATGTTCCGCGCCAACGCGCTCTACGAGGGCCAGTATCTGCTCGGCACCTCGATCGCCCGGCCCCTGATCGCCAGGCGCCAGATCGAGATCGCCCGCGCGGTCGGCGCCGACGCGGTCTGCCACGGCGCCACCGGCAAGGGGAACGACCAGGTCCGCTTCGAGCTCGGTTACTATGCGCTGGAGCCCGACATCCGCGTCGTCGCCCCCTGGCGCGAATGGGATTTCGCCAGCCGCGAGGCGCTGATCGCCTTCGCCGAGCAGCACCAGATCCCGATCTCGAAGGACAAGCGCGGCGAATCGCCCTTCTCGATCGACGCCAACCTGCTTCACTCCTCCTCGGAGGGGAAAGTGCTCGAGGACCCGGCCGTTGAGGCGCCCGAATATATCCACCAGCGCACCCTCTCGCCCGAGGAGGCGCCGGACAAGCCGACCATCGTCGAGATCGGCTTCGAGCGCGGCGACCCCGTCTCGATCGACGGCGAAAAGCTGTCGCCCGCCACCCTGCTCGCCCGCCTCAACGATCTCGGCCGCGACAACGGCATCGGCCGGCTCGATCTGGTCGAGAACCGCTTCGTCGGCATGAAGTCGCGCGGCGTCTACGAAACCCCCGGCGGCACCATCCTGCTCGCCGCCCATCGCGGCATCGAATCGATCACCCTCGACAAGGGCGCGATGCACCTCAAGGACGAGCTGATGCCGCGCTATGCGGAGCTCATCTACAACGGCTTCTGGTTCGCCCCCGAGCGCGAGATGCTGCAGGCGGCGATCGACCACAGCCAGCAGCATGTGTCGGGAAGCGTGCGGGTGAAGCTCTACAAGGGCAACACGACCGTGATCGGCCGCACAAGCCCGCAATCCCTCTACGACCAGGAGCTCGTCACCTTCGAGGAAGGCTCCGGCGGCTACGACCAGCGCGACGCGGAAGGCTTTATAAGGCTGAACGCGCTCCGCCTCCGCATCGAAGCCAAAAGGCGCCTCCGCGGATAGAGGCTCGCCCAGTCCTCCCTGTGGAGCGAAGCTCCATGGGGAGGGGGACCGCGCGTAGCGCGGTGGAGGGGCTAAAGGCGACAATGAGAGAGGATCAGCATGACCGCGGGCTCGATATCGCCATAGAGATGGCGCGCCGGGATGCGCAGGATCCTGAGCCCCTTGCCACGTAGCCATGCGTCCCGACGGGCATCATCTTCGGGTGCCGTTCCCATGTCGTGGGCATCCCCATCCACCTCGATGCCCAGCTTGGCGGCGGGGCAGTAGAAATCGAGCACGTAGGGCCCGATCGGATGCTGCTTGCGGAACTTCAGGTCGTCGGGCCGGTCGCGCAATATCTGCCATAAGCGCGCTTCAGGGCGCGTGAGCTGTCGCCGCAGCGCCCGCGCTTTCTGCACCGTCTTCTTGGTCGTTCCGCGCACGGCCCCTCCACCGCGTTGCACGCGGTCCCCCTCCCCATGCGCTGCGCGCACAGGGAGGACTGGGTTAGTCTCCAATTCTCGGGATTCCTGTCGCAAATAGCCCCTCCACCACGCTTCGCGCGGTCCCCCTCCCCATCGGCTTCGCCGACAGGGAGGACTGAGCTTCAAGCCGCCAGC
>JBJMTY010000296.1:0-3295 GCA_045811445.1 Allosphingosinicella sp.
GATGTCGTCGAAGCGGTTCATCGCCCGCATCGGATCGGGCGCGCGGCCGAACGCCTCGATCACCACCGGCAGCATCGCCTCGAAGGCTTCCTGCGCGGCGGGGCTGCGCAGCGACTTGGCCTTGCCGCCGCGCCAGCCGTCGATCCTGAGCCGCGCCGCGGCGGCGTCGGCGAAGCCGGCCCGGGAGAGATGGGCCTCGAGCCCCTCGGCCCCGATCGGCAGCCGGCGCTCCTCCTGGCCGGCGAGGCCGTCGTAGAGCGTGGCAACGGCGTCGACCGGGCCGGCGAGCAGCTCGATCAAATCCGCGCCGCCGGAGAGGCCGTGGAGCCGGGCGACGTCGTCGAGCGCCGGCGGGTCGGCGGGGATGGCGTGGGTCTGGCGGTCGTCGACCATCTGCAGCCGGTGCTCGACGGTGCGGAACAGGCGGTAGGCGCCGGCCAGCCTGTCCGCCGCCTCCGGCGGGATGCGGCCGGCCTGCTTCAGCGCGCGATAGGCGTCGAGCGTCGCGGGGGCGCGCAGCGCCGGCTCGCGGCCGCCGTGGATGAGCTGGTGGATCTGGGCGTAGAATTCGACCTCGCGTATGCCGCCGCGGCCGCGCTTGAGATCGAAACCGGGGCCGAGCGCCTGTCCCTGGGCATAATGGTCGCGGATGCGCCGGGTGATCGCCCGCACTTCGCCGATCGCGCCGAAATCGAGGCTGCGCCGCCAGACGAACGGATGGATGGCGTCGAGGAAGTAGCGGCCGAGCGCCGCATCGCCGGCGGCGTGGCGGGCGCGGATGAAGGCAGCCCGCTCCCACGGCAGAGCCGAGGATTCGTAATAGGAGATGGCGGCGTCGACCGGCAGCGCGATCGGCGTCACTTCGGCCGAGGGGCGCAGGCGCAGGTCGACGCGGAAGGCGAAGCCGTGCTCGTCGCGCTTCTGGAGCAGTTCGACGATCCGCTGGCCGATCCGCACCGCCGCCTGGCCCGGCTCCTCGCGGGGCTTGCGCGGCAGGGTGGCGGGATCGAACAGGAACAAAGGATCGATGTCGGAGGAATAATTGAGCTCGCGGCTGCCATGCTTGCCGAGCGCGACCACCGCGAAGCCGCGCGGCGCCTCGCCCGGCGTGCGCTCCGCGATCGCCGCCACGATCGCCCGCTCGAGCGAGCGGTCGGCAAGGTCGGAGAGCGAGGCGGTCAGCGCCTCGAGGCCGATCGCCCCGGCGAGATCGGCGACGGCGAGCGCGAGGGAGAGGGCGTTGCGCTCCCGCCGGAGCGAGGCGGCGAGGCCGGGGGCATCCGTGCCGGCAGCCCCCGCCACGGCGAGGGCCGCCGGGACGTCGCCTTGCTCGAGCGCCGCCGCGACCGTCGGGAAAGTATCGAGCTGGGCTCGCAAATAAGGCGAGTAGGCGCGGGCGCGGCGGAGCGCGTCCTTAATAGTTTCTTCAGCAAGTGTCTCGCTCATGCCACAGGCGCCCCGCTTTCCGTTCGGCCTCCGCAACAGTTGAAACCCGCTCGTTCGCGGCGCGTTCTTGAGCCGTGAATACGATGAATCCTAGACGAGAAGCGATGCTCAATGCTTCCTCCCGCCGGTTCGTGAAGGTGGCGCCGCCCACCGTCCACGCCGGCGTCGGCAATGCGTTGCGCCAGGCTTTCGCCATGGACGGCGAGGTCCGCTCGCTCAAGGGCTTCGAGGAATTGCTCGCCCGCCTGGACTGATCGCCCGTCGCTCGCCGCCAAGCGCCTCGTCGCGCCCGCGAAAGCTGCGGCCCCGCCTTTTTCCCGTGAGTCTCCCGCCGACGCTGTCGCGGGACCGGCGAAATCGCCTACTTGCCGTCGCCGGCGTGGCCGCCGCGCGGGTCGCGGTCGCGGCTCAGCTCGTCGACCTCGGCCATGATGCTGGCGAGCGCGGAGCTGCCGTCGGTCTCATGCTCGCGGCGCGAGGGCAGCTTGCCTTCGGTGAGGAGATGCTCGAGCGCGACCCGGCCGCGGGCGACGCGGCTCTTGATCGTGCCGACCGCGCAGCCGCAGATCTCGGCCGCTTCCTCGTAGGCGAAGCCGCCAGCGCCGACCAGGATCAGCGCCTCGCGCTGCGGCTGGGGGAGGTGGAGGAGAGCGCGCTGCATGTCGGTCAGCTCGACATGGCGGTCCTGGCTGGCCGGCGCGGCGAGCAGCTTGGACGCGGTGATCTCGTCCCACTCGCCCTTGAAGCGGGCGCGGCGCATCTGGCTGAGGAACAGGTTCCTCAAGATGATGAAGGTCCAGGCGCGCATGTTGGTGCCGGCCTGGAAGCGCTTGCGCGCCGCCCATGCCTTGAGCAAAGTTTCCTGGACGAGGTCGTCGGCGAGGTCGCGGCTGCCCGACAGCGAGCGGCCGAAGGCGCGCAAATGCGGGATGACCTGGCCGAGCTGGTCCTTGAACTCGTCGTCGGGCAGCGGGACGGGCTCCGGGCGCGGCGCCTCGATCTCGTCGTCCTCGTCGTCGTCCAGGATCGGCGGTTGGCTCAAATCGTCCCCATGGTCCGGCGCTGCGGTGAATTCGCTCATGCGTTCGTCGGAAGCGCGCGCTCGCGCCCCCCTCTCCCTCTCGATGTAGGCTGTCAGTGCCAGACCAACAATATGATGGCGAACAAGACGACCACCAGGCCGAGCGACACGGGGAGGATCACCCTCACCATGTGGTTCGACTGGCCCGCGCGCGCGCGGGTGGTGTCGATATGCCGTTCGCCGTCGCCCATGATCCCTCGGTTCCGTTCGTTTCAGGCGGGCAACGCCCGCTGGGTGAGGCGGTTCCGAAGGGGACAGTCACTTTTCCGCACGGCGGTGCCTGACTGACACCGATCTTCGGAAAAGTGACTGTCCCTAAGCAGGCAGCGTCGCGTTGTCGAAGAAGAGGGCCTGGGCGATCGCCGCCTTCACAGTCGAGCGCTGGAACGGCTTGGTGATGAGGAAGGTGGGCTCCGGCCGCTCGCCGGTCAGAAGCCGTTCGGGGAAGGCGGTGATGAAGATGACGGGCACCTGGAACTCGCTGAGGATGTCCTTGACCGCGTCGATCCCCGAGCTGTCGTCGGCGAGCTGGATGTCGGCGAGGACGAGGCCCGGGCGCCGCGCCAGCGCCTGCGCCACCGCCTCGTCGCGGGTGACGGCGACTCCAGTGACCGAATGGCCGAGGTCGCGCACGATCGTCTCGATGTCCATGGCGATGATCGGCTCGTCCTCGATGATGAGGACGTCGGCGCGGGTCTGCCGCTCGATCTCGGCCAAGGCCTCGTGGACGAGCCGCTCGACGTCGTCGGCGCTCGCCGAGATGAGGTA
>JBJMTY010000297.1:0-2040 GCA_045811445.1 Allosphingosinicella sp.
AGGCGCGCCTTGGGGCCGGTGACGCTCGCCCGCATCGTCGGCAGGCGGTATTCGTCGACCCGGAAGGATTGGTGGGTGTAGCGCATCCCCCCTTCGGTCTTGACCTGGATGTCGTAGTCGCCACCCGGCGCGTCGGCGGGGGCCTTCCACTCGCTCTCGCCGATGCCGTCTGCGCCGACCGCGAGCGGCAGCTCGTAGGCGGTGTCCGAGCCGCGATGCTGGAGGATGAGCGTGCCCTTGAGGGCCCCGCCGGTGCGGAAGCCGGTGGGCGTCTGCGCGCGGTAGACATGCTTCATGTGCACCGTCTCGCCGGCGCGCAGCAGGGTGCGGTCGAGGATGGTGTGGAAGATCGGCTCGGTCGCCGGCATGCCGTAATTGAGGTTGAAATCGTAGGGGCCGATGCCCTGGTTCCAATTGGTGAGGACGAAGGAGAAATCGCTCCCGATCCGCGCCGAGACCATCAGCGGCGCCTCGGGGCTGGTCTGGCTGCACTCGTCGGCGGTGGAAGGCTCGGGCAGCCCGCTCGTAACCATCAGGCGCCCGTCGCGGTCGGTTGTGCCGGCGGCGAGCTGGCGGCCGGTGCAGGTGTCGGTGATGCGGATTGCGGCGCCCGCCACGGGGGCGCCGCTGTCGAGCCCGGTCACCCAGACCAGCGACCCCGCGCGGCCCCATTTGAAATGCACGGCCATGTCGGTGACGAGCGCGGCGGCGCTGACGTAGCGCGTCGCGGGGCGGCCCATCAGCGCGCGGCCCAAAGTCGGGCTGGCCAGCTCGACGAGGTAGAAACCGGGCGAGGAGAGCGGCAGGCCGACCACCTCGAAGTCGCGGCCCTTGCCGGGCAGAGCGAGCTGCAGCCGGCGCACCGGCCCCGGCGCCCGGGCGCCGAGCAGCGGCCGGTCGCCGGTATGGTTGACCAGGCGCTTCGCCTTGCCGGCGCCTTCCTCGCGATAATCCTCGCGCTGGGCGGCCTGGACCTTGCGGATCCAGTTGGCGATCGCGGCATCGTCGCCGCCGACCCGCACCGTATCGGCGCTTATCGCCTTGACCGACTGGGCCAGCGCCGGCTCCACGCCCCGCACCGTCACCGGCAGCACGCCGCCTTGCCAGGCCTCGAGGATGCCGAACGGCGCGGCGAACTTCACCAGCGGCGGCGGCTCGTCGATCGCGAATTCGAGCGGGAAGCGGCGGGCGTTGGCGAGCGGCCGGCCGGTCTCGTCGAGGAGGCGTGCGGGCATGACCAGCCGGCCCTTGACGCCAGGCGGCAGCGGCGGCTTGAAGCGAACCGTCGACAGCGTCTGCTCGTTCGCATCCTCGTCGACCGGCGCGATGACGCGGCCGCCCGCCTCGAGGCGCACCGCCAGCGCCTGGGCGCGGGGCACCGGCGCCGAGAATTCGACCTTGATCGCCTCGACCGGGTCGCAGCCCGCCTGCGGGTTGACCCGGCCGCAGCTCAGCCGGGCGCTGAACTCCTTGCGGACGGTGTAATCGAACCTCTGGTCGGCGCCCGCGATCCGGCCCGAGGGCGAGCGGATCGAGGCGGCCCAGACCAGGGCTACGTCGTGCCCCGGGGGCAGCGGTCGCCGGCATTTGAGGCCGACCAGCTTGGCGGCCTCCGCTTTCTGGGCGGCCGAATCGTCCGGCGCTTCGCCGTTGGCGGCAACCGCCTCGAGCAGCCGGTCTCGGCGATAGTCGGAGAGCGCCATCACCACCCGCTCGACCGTTGCGGCGGGGATGAGGTCGACCGCGATCCGCTCGCCTATCCCCTCGACCGCGCAATAGGCGCCGGCGGCGACCGAGGCGCGGTCGACCAGGCCGTTGGGCGCGAGGATGAAGGCCTGGTCCTCCTCGATCCCCTCGTCGCCGTCATTAGGCAGCAAATCGAGCACATAGGGCCCGCCGGCGTCGATGGTGAATTGCCGCGTGCCGGTGAGGGCGCGGCCGGCGAGGGTCTTGAGCGCGGGCTTGAGCTCGGCCTTGCAGACGGCGCCGCCGGGCAGGGGCTTCTCATATTCCCAGACATAGGTGGAAGCGTCGACCCAG
>JBJMTY010000298.1:0-9756 GCA_045811445.1 Allosphingosinicella sp.
CGACGGCCGTCAATATAGAAGCTGAAGACTTAGCCCCGGCCAGTCAAGCATGACCACCAGAGCAAACCGACCGACCTGAACTTTCAGCCTCGGCGGGCCGTCTTCTACCGCCGGACGAGGAAGCAGCCGGCGAGGACCAGGGCGACCCCCGCGAACCGGGCGGGGCTGACGTCGATGCGGGCGAGACCGAAGGCGCCGAGCCGGTCGAGCATCAGGGCCATGGCGAGCTGGCCGGCGATCGCCACCATCAGGAAGAAGGTGATGCCGAGCCGCGGCGCCGCGAAGGCCGCAATGGCGACGAACACCGCGCCGTAGAGCCCGCCCGTCCAGGCATACCAGGGCAAAGCGCGCACCGCGCCGCCGCTCGGCCTCACCCCGAGCGCGAAGGCGACGGCGAGCAAGGCGAGCGTCCCCACCGCGAACGAGACCAAGGCGGCGTTGACGGGCGAACCGACGCCGCGGGCGAGCATCGCGTTGGTCGGCGCCTGGAGCGCGATGAAGCCGCCGCTGAGGAACGCGCCGGCGAGGGCGCCGAGCAGCAGCGGGTTCAGCCTCAGCTCTCCAGCTGGCGGGTCAGCAGGCGGATGTCCGAATCGAGCTCGGGGTCCTGCGCACGCAATTTCTCGATCTGGCGAACGGCGTGGATCACGGTGGTGTGATCGCGGCCGCCGAAGCGCCGGCCGATCTCGGGCAGCGAGCGCGGGGTCAGCTGCTTCGACAGGTACATGGCGACCTGGCGCGGGCGGGCGACCTCGCGGGCGCGGCGGGCCGAGGTCATCTCGGCCTTGCGGATACGGTAATGCTCGGACACCCGCGTCTGGATCTCGTCGATCGAGATGCGGCGCTGGTTGGCGCGCAAGGTCGAGGCGAGGACTTCGGTGACGAAATCCAGGTCGATGATGCGGTTCTGCATCGCCGAATAGGCCGCGATGCGGTTCAGCGCCCCTTCCAGCTCGCGGACGTTGGAGCTGATCCGCTTGGCGAGGAACATCACGACGTCGTCGGGCACCATCACCTCGGGCAGGGCCTCGAGCTTCTTGTGGATGATGTTGAGCCTGAGCTCGAGGTCGGCCTGGTTGATATCCGCGACGAGACCCCAAGACAGCCGCGAGAGGATGCGAGGCTCGATGCCGTCGAGATCCTGCGGCGCGCGGTCGGAGGAGATCACCAGGCGGCGGCCCGCCGAGATGATCTCGTTCATCGTGTGGAAGAATTCTTCCTGGGTCGATTCCTTGCCGGCGATGAACTGGACGTCGTCGATCATCAGCAAATCGGCGGCGCGGAGCTGCTGCTTGAACTGGATCGTGTCGTTGGCGCGCAGCGCGGCGACGAACTCGACCATGAACTTTTCGGCCGACATGTAGATGATCTTGGCGCGCGGGCGCTGGCGGTGGAATTCGTGGCCGATCGCGTGGAGCAGGTGGGTCTTGCCGCGTCCGGTGCCGCCGTGGAGGAAGAGCGGGTTGAAGGCGACGTCCTTGGCCGTGGCGAGGGTGCGCGACGCGTTGTAGGCGACCTCGTTGGCCTTGCCGACGACGAAATTCTCGAACCGGTAGCGCGGCTCGAGCGCGACGGCGTAGAGCCCGTTTTTGGCGGCGGGCTCCTCGGCCGCCGGCGGCGCGGGTATCTCGACCACCGCGGCGGTCTTGGGCGCGGCGGCGCCGACGCCGATCGACAGCTGGCGGACCGTCGGACAAGCGGCGCGCCACGCGAGCGAGAGGCGCTCGGCGAAATGGGTCTGCACCCAGTCGGCCATGAATTGCGATGGCAGCTCCAGCTTGAGCGAACCCGCGTCGGCATCGAAATTGCCTAGCGCGATCGGCCGCAGCCAACCGTCGAAGGTTCGCGCGCCGCAATCCCGGCGCAGACCCGCCCTGATCGACTCCCACGCAAAATGGAGCGACTCGGCTTCGTTGCGGACGTCAGCTCCCTGGCCTCCCGACGGCTTGGCAGACACGAACGCACCCCCTCTTCTGGCCTCTCGACACGGGCCATTTTCAACGCAAAACTCTACCGCGCACGGCCGCACCCCCGGGTCGAGCCGATTCGCAAATTCGTTCTTGCTGTGGCGTCCGGAAGGAGATTCGCCCCGCCGGAGAGAGTGTTTTAGGGACGGTTCGGGGCCGGGATCAAGGCCCCTTGCGATGAGAAAAATGAAATTCTTCGGTTGACAGCGGTTTTCCGCGATTTCGCCCGAAAACGGCAGAAAACCGCCACTCTTCCGCAGGGCGACCCGCACAGCGCGACCGCGAATCGCGGGAATTGCAGCACTTTCGCCTTGTGTTCCTTTCGGACACGAAAAGGCCCGCCGGACAGGGTCCGACGGGCCTCGAATCTCGCGTTTCTATGCGTTTAGGAGAGCGCGGCGATACGCCGTGTCAGCCGGGAGAATTTCCTGGCGGCGGTGTTCTTGTGCAACACGCCCTTCGAAACGCCGCGGGCCAGCTCGGGCTGGACCATGGCGATCGCGGCGGTCGCCGTCGCCTTGTCGCCGGCCTCGATCGCCGCCTCGACCTGCTTCACGAAGGTCCGGATGCGGCTGACGCGGTTGCGGTTGATCTCCGCGCGGCGGCCGTTGCGGCGGATGCGTTTCTTTGCCTGCGGCGTGTTCGCCATCTTCGAAGTGCCTCTTATCGCTCAAGAAAAAGGGCGCGGACTCAAAGCCGCACCCGCTCGGGAACCGCCTCTACGTGAGGAGGGCTGGAAGGTCAACTATGTCCGCTGGCAGCGCGGGCAGAAAAAGGTCGACCGGCCCGAGTCGCTGCGCCGCCGGACGCTCGCGCCGCAACCGCATGCCTCCCCTTCGCGGCCGTAGACGCGCCACTGGCTGGAGAAATAGCCGAGCTCGCCGGAAGGCCGGGCGTAATCGCGCAGGCTCGATCCTCCCGCTTCGATCGCGGCGGCCAGCACGGTCCGCACCGCCTCGACCAGCCGCTCGAGCCGCGGCCGCGACAGCCGTCCCGCCGCCCGTCCCGGGTCGATCCGCGCCATGTGCAATGCCTCGCACACATAGATGTTGCCCAGGCCGGCGACGATCCTCTGGTCGAGCAGCATGGCCTTGATCGGCGCCACACGGCGGGCGAGCGCCTCCTCGAGATAGTCCGCGGTGAAATCGGGGCCGAGCGGCTCCGGCCCCATCGCGGCGAAGGGCGGCCAGGCTTCGAGCGCGTCGGTCGGCACGAGGTCGATGGAGCCGAATCGTCGGGGATCGTTGAGCGCCGCGACATGGCCCTCGTCGGTCTCGAGCAGCAGATGGTCGTGGGTGCCGAGCGTCTCCGGGTCGATCCGCCATCGCCCCGACATGCCGAGATGAAACACCATCGTGTCGCCGCGGTCGGTGTGGAGCAGCCCGTATTTGGCCCGCCGTCCCAGCCCGGTGATCCGCGCCCCGGTCAGCCTCTGCCTGAGATCGGCGGGAAAGGCGCGCCGCAGGTCGGCCCGCCGCGCCTCGACCCGCGTCAGCCGCCGTCCCTCCAGCACGGGAACAAGTCCGCGCACAATGGTTTCGACCTCGGGCAGCTCAGGCATGGAATCCGCTTCGACGATGGCACGTGCACATGGCGCGAAACCCCTGCTAGAGGCGGGCGCGATGGACAAGGTTTCTTTCGGCTTCGAAGACGTATCGCCCGACGAGAAGACGGCGCGTGTCGGCTCGGTCTTCTCCCGAGTGGCCCGGCGCTACGACCTCATGAACGACGTCATGTCGGGCGGCATGCACCGGCTGTGGAAGGACCGTTTCGTCCGCCGCGTCCGCCCCCGCCGGGGCGAGGCGATCCTCGACATGGCCGGCGGCACCGGCGACGTCGCCTTCCGTCTCGCCGAGCGGGGCGCCCGGGTGACGGTCGCCGACATCAACCCCGACATGCTCGAGGTGGGACGCTCTCGGGCGGAGTCGAGGCGGATCGAGGGGCTCGCCTGGGCGGTGGAGAATGCCGAGGCGCTGAGCTTCGCCGATGGGAGCTTCGACGCCTATACGATCGCCTTCGGCATCCGCAACGTAACGCACGTCCAGAAGGCGCTCGATGAGGCCCATCGGGTCCTGAAGCTCGGCGGCCGCTTCTTCTGCCTCGAATTCTCGACGACGACCTGGCCCGGCTTCGCCAACGTCTACGAACGTTATTCGATGGAGGTGGTGCCCCGCCTCGGCAAGGCGGTGGCGCGCGACGAGGAGAGCTACCGCTACCTCGTCGAATCGATCCGGCGCTTCCCGCCGATGGAGGAATTCCGGGCGATGATCGCCAAGGCCGGCTTCACCCAGCCCAAGGCCGAGCCGATCCTCGGCGGCCTCGTCGCGATCCACAGCGGCTGGAAGACCGCCGCTTGACCCGTCCCGTCGTCCACGTCTGGCGGCTGCTCAAATGGGGCCGCGTGCTCGCCCGCCACGGCGCGCTGCGCGGCATCGAGCGCGATCCCAACACGCCCGCGCCGGTGCGTCGCCTCGCCCGCATCGCCCGCTTCGGCGCCCGCATCCCCGCTGTGCCGACCTACGGCGAGGCCTTCCAGGAGCTGGGGCCGGCGGCGATCAAGTTCGGCCAGGCGCTGGCCACCCGGCCCGATCTGGTCGGCGACCAGGCGGCGCACGACCTCCAGACCTTGCAGGACAATCTCCCGCCCGCCCCGTTCGAGGAAGTGCGGCGTGCTATCGAGCTCGGCCTGGAAAAGCCGCTGGAGGACGTGTTCCGCGAAATCGACCCCGAGCCGGTCGGCGCCGCCTCGATCGCCCAGGTCCACCGCGCCATCACCACCGAAGGGCGGCTGGTCGCCGTCAAGGTGCTGCGCCCGAATATCGAGGAGGATTTCGCCCGCGCCATCGAGACCTACGAGTGGGCGGCGGCGCGCGTGGAAGCGATGGGCGGCGAGGCGGCGAGGCTGCGCCCGCGCGCGGTGATCGCCTATTTCCGGCAATGGACCGCGCGCGAGCTGGACCTCCGGCGCGAAGCCGCGTCCGCCTCGGAGCTGCGCGAGAATCTCGTCGCCGAGAGCGGCTTCTACGTGCCCGCCATCGACTGGACCCGCACTTCGCGCCGCGTAATGACGCTAGAGTGGATCGACGGCATCAAGCTCACCGACCGCGACGCGCTGGTCGAAGCGGGGCACGACCTCAAGTCGCTTGCCGCCATCCTGGTCCGCGCCTTCCTCCGCCAGGCGGTGATCGACGGCTTCTTCCACGCCGATCTCCACCAGGGCAATCTGTTCGCCCTGCCCGACGGGCGGCTGGCGGCGATCGACTTCGGCATCATGGGCCGGATCGACCGGCAGGCGCGCTTCTGGCTCGCCGAAATCCTCTACGGCCTCCTCACCGGCAATTATCTGCGCGTCGCCGAAATCCATTTCGAGGCGCAATACGTCCCCGCCCACCACAATGTGGAGGAATTCGCGACCGCGCTGAGGGCGGTCGGCGAGCCGATCCGGGGCCTGCCGGTCAAGGACATTTCGATCGGCCAGATGCTCGACGGTCTGTTCACGATCACCCGCGACTTCGACATGCCGACCCAGCCCCACCTCCTTCTGCTCCAGAAGACGATGGTGATGGAGGAAGGCGTCGCCCACGCGCTCGATCCCGACATCAACATGTGGGAGACCGCCGAGCCGTTTCTCAGGGAGTGGGTGCGCGGCGAACTGGGCCCGGAGGCGGCGCTGGCCGACCGCATCGTCCGCGATGTCCGCACCTTCGCAAGGATCCCCGAGCTGATTCGGCGCATAGACCAATATTACCCGCCGCTCGGCGCCGCCCCGCCCGACCCGCCGCTGGCGGACGTGGTCGTCGTCCAGCGCCGTCATTATTGGCGCTACGTCTTGCTGGCGATCGTTTCGGCCGCGGCTGGCGCTGCGGCCATGGCGTTCCTACACTAGGCCCATGCGGGGCAAGCGCATCCTCCTCATCGTCGGCGGCGGGATCGCGGCCTACAAGGCGTGCGAGCTCGTCAGGCTGATCCGCAAGGCGGGCGGCAGCGTGCGCTGCGTGCTGACGGCGGGAGGCGCGCAGTTCGTCACGCCGATGACGCTCGCCGCGCTGTCCGAGCAGCCGGTCCACACCAGCCTCTGGGATTTGAAGGAGGAGGCCGAGATGGGCCATATCCAGCTCAGCCGCGAGGCCGATCTGGTCGTGGTGTGCCCCGCCACCGCCGATCTGCTCGCCAGGATGGCGGCCGGGATCGCCGACGACCTCGCCACCACCCTGCTCCTCGCCACCGACAAGCCGGTGCTCGCCGCGCCGGCGATGAACGTGCGCATGTGGCGCCACGCCGCGACGGCGCGCAACGTCGAGCGGCTGCGGGCCGACGGGGTGGAGGTGATCGAGCCCGACGAAGGCGAGATGGCGTGCGGGGAGCATGGGCCGGGCCGGCTGCCCGAGCCCGAGACCATTCTCGCGGCCATCTGCGCGAAGCTGGGCGGAAGCCGGCGCCTGCGGGGCCGGCACATCATCGTCACGGCGGGGCCGACCCACGAGCCTATCGACCCGGTGCGCGTCGTCGCCAACCGGTCTTCCGGCAAGCAGGGATTCGCCATTGCCGAGGCGCTCGCCGCCGCCGGCGCCGAGGTCACCCTGGTGGCCGGCCCGGTCGCGCTGGCGACGCCGCTCGGCGTCACCCGCCGTAATGTCGAAACGGCCATCGAGATGCAGGCGGCGGTCGAAGCCGCGCTCCCCGCCGACGCGGCCGTGCTGGTCGCGGCGGTGGCGGATTGGAGGGTGGCGGCGGCGCAGGCCAAGCTCAAGAAAAGGGATGGGCCGCCGCAACTCGAATGGCGCGAGAATCCCGACATCCTCGCCGCCCTTGCCGCCGACCCGCGCCGGCCCCGCCTGCTGATTGGCTTTGCGGCCGAGACCGGAGACGTGGTCGCCGAGGCGCGGGCCAAGCGGGAGCGCAAGCGCGCCGACTGGATCGTGGCCAACGACGTCTCGGGAGACGTGATGGGCGGAGACAGCAACCAAGTGCATCTGGTGACGGCGGACGGCGTCGAGGCCTGGCCGGCGGCGGCCAAGAGCGAGATCGCGCGGCGGCTGGCGGAAAGGATCGCCGATGCCCTCGGCTGACATAGAGATCGCGCTGCGCCGCCTGCCGCACGGCGAGGGCCTCCCCCTCCCCTCCTACGCCAGCGCGGGCGCGGCGGGGCTCGACGTGGTCGCGGCCGAGACGCTGACCCTCGCGCCCGGAACGCGCCACGCCGTCGCGACCGGCTTCGCGATCGCGATTCCGCAAGGCTTCGAGGTCCAGGTGCGTCCCCGCTCGGGCCTCGCCCTCAAGCACGGCCTCACCTGCCTCAATACGCCGGGCACGATCGACAGCGACTATCGCGGCGAAGTGAAGGTGATCCTCGCCAATCTCGGCGACACTCCTTTCGAGGTGGTCCGTGGCGAGCGGATCGCCCAGCTCGTTCCCGCGCCCGTGCAGCGCGCCGCCTTCCGCGAGGTGGCCGACCTCGACGAGACCGCGCGCGGCGGCGGCGGCTTCGGCTCGACCGGGCGCTGAGGCGAATTCCCTATTGCCCCCGGGCGGGAAGCGGAGGACAATTGCGCCGAACCACAATTCCTCACGGAGATGGCGATGATGCGGACGCTCCTCATGTTCGCCGCCCTCGCGGCGGCCGCGCCGGCGGGCGCGCAAACGGTCCAGACCGGGAGAGCCGACTGGAACGCTCTGCCCCAGGCGCTGATGCGCCACAGCTATGCGCAATATATCGACCAGAACCGCGTCACTCTGTGGACCGAGCAGGTGCTGCGGTCGGGCGAGTGCAAGGTCAAGGGCATGCGCCCCGAGAAGTTCGACATCGACGTGCCCTATGCGGTCCTCGTGGCCCCGGACGGCAAGGTCGAGCGCATCCTGATCCCCGAAATGGGCTGCGCCGGGCTCAACACGATCATCGGCAGCACGGTCATGGACCTGGTCAAGGCGGGCGCGTTCAAGCCGACCGGCGAGAATCAGGCCTTCTGGTACGGTGATCGGCTCGCCTTCGCCCAAGAATGAGCCGCTGAGCCTAAGCGACGACCAGCTCGACCGCTACGCGCGGCACATCGTCCTCAAGGAGATAGGCGGCGCCGGCCAGCAAAAGCTCCTCGCCGCCCGCGTGCTGCTGGTCGGCGCCGGCGGGATCGGCTCGCCGGCGCTCCAATATCTCGTCGCCGCGGGGGTCGGACGGATCGCTCTGATCGACGACGACCGGGTCGGCCTCGACAATTTGCAGCGCCAGACCCTGTTCGGGACCGGGGACGTCGGCCGTCTCAAGGTCGAGGCGGCGGCGGAAGCGGCGGCCCGGCTCAACCCGGATGTGAATTTCGAGGGCATCGCCGAGCGGCTCGGCCCGGACAATGTCGAGCGCCTGCTGGACGGCACCGACCTCGTGCTCGACGGCAGCGACAATTTCGCGACTCGCCTGCTCGTCTCGGACCATTGCACCGCGGCGCGGATCCCGCTCGTCTCGGCGGCGATCGGGCAATTCCAGACGCAGGTCGGGACGTTCGAGGGCTGGCGCGCCGACGCGCCCTGCTATCGCTGCTTCGTCGGCGACGCGTTCGATGCCGAGGATTGCGACACATGCGCCGAGCTTGGCGTGCTGGGCGCGGCGGTCGGCATCGCCGGCAGCTTCGCGGCACTGGAAGCGGTGCGGCGGATCGTCGGCTTCGGCGGCGAGCCCCTGGGAAAGCTCCACGTCTTCGACGCGCTGGCACCGGCGATGCGGACGCTGCGCATCGTCAAGGACCCGGCTTGCCGCGCCTGCGGCTCAGGGCGAGAGCCAGCCAGACAGCCAGCCGAGCTGGAACAGCGAGAAGCCGAGCAGGACCGCGCCTGAGATTATGTCGAAGATGCGCAGAGGCCGCACCTGCTCGCCGCGCCCCGGCTTGAGGATGAGGTCGAGGCCGGTGAGGAGCAGGACGGCGAGCCCCGAGGCCGCCGCAACGCCGAGCAGGACGAGATAGGGGGTCCCCGCCGCCTGCCAGCGCGCCGCCGCGGGCCAGAGCGCCAACGCGACGAGGGCCGCGCCGGCACCGACGGCGAGGATGCGGCTGATCACCGAGCCGCGCATCAGCCCTTCTTCTTGGCGGCCGGTTTCTTCTTCGCCGGCGCCTTGCGGCCCCGGCCCTTGACGGGCGGGCCCTTGGCCGCCCGCTCGTCGATCAGTTGGGCGGCTTCCTCGAGCGTCAGCTGCTCGGGCGCGAGCGACTTGGGCAGCGTCGCATTGGTGGTGCCGTCGGTGACATAGGGGCCGTACCGCCCTTCCATCAGCTTGATCTCGGCTTCGGTGCGCGGATGCTGGCCCAGCACCCTCAGCGGCTCGCGCGCGCCGCCGGTCCGCCGCGCGGCGCCCGCCGCCGCGTCGGCGAGCTTGGCCACCGCCGCGTTCATGCCGGTCTCGAACACCTCGGCGGTCGAGCCGAGCCGGGCATATTTGCCGTCATGGGCGAGATAGGGCCCATAGCGGCCGATCGTCGCCGTGTTCGGCTTGCCGGTCTCGGGATGGTCGCCGACCGCGCGCGGCAGCGACAGCAGGCGCACGGCGAGGTCGAGGTCCAGCTCGCCCGCATCCTTGGGAATCGACGCGCGTTTGGCATCCTTGCCCTCGCCGGTCTCGACATAGGGGCCGAACCGGCCCGACTTGCGCAGCACCGGCAGGCCGGTTTCGGGATGGTCGCCGAGTATCTCCGGTCCGTCGCCCGCCGCCGCTTCCTCGCCGCCTTGCCCGAAGCGGCGGGTGAACTTGCATTCGGGGTAATTGGAGCAGGCGACGAAGGCGCCGAACCGCCCGCCCCTCAGTCCC
>JBJMTY010000299.1:0-4130 GCA_045811445.1 Allosphingosinicella sp.
CTCGATGAGCTCGACGCCCGTCCCCGCCAGCGCCTCGCGCGCCTTGGCGGCGAGCTCGGCATCCTCCACGACCGCGACCACCGAGGCGGTTAGCTTCGCCATCACGGCGGCGGCATAGCCGGTGGCGGCGGCGACGACGAGCGCCTTGGCCGCCTTCTCCGGCGCCGCCTCGGTGAGCAGGCGGCCGAGCGCCATCGGGTTGTTGAGCTGGCGGCCGGGCGTGAGCGGCACGAGCGCGTCGGCATAGGCCATGGCGATTCGCGCGCGGGGCACGAACCGCTCGCGCGCCACCTCGCCCATCGCCGCGAGCACGGCGGGATCGTTGGTCCCGGTCGTGCGCAGCTGGCTGGCGATCATCGCGCGCCGCATATGGTCGAAAGCATGCTCGGTCATCGGCTCCCAATCGCACAACTGTCTTATTGATGCAATACACTGCCCCGCCCGTCGGCTGTTTATCGGCAAGGCCGGGGAAGGCCAAGCAGATAGTCCTCCCGAGCCATCCAGCAAGGGCTGTGCAGCAAGAGGCATGCCAGCGCCCCCGCGCCTCGGGCGGGCGGGCCGGCCGCGCCGCCCGCGTCCGGAAACGGACACGGCCGCGTCCGCCGCCGAACAGTAAGGCGAACAATTGGGGCGCGCCTTGACTTCGATTCCGTTCGCCTACACATCGCCCGCCTCGGCCCGATGGCGGAGTGGTTACGCAGAGGACTGCAAATCCTTGCACGCCGGTTCGATTCCGGCTCGGGCCTCCATCTCCCCAAATTTGATGCCCCCGCGCGGCGAAGCTGCCGATTTTCACGTTGCGTCGCCCTGAAATTCGCGTTGCAAAGAGTGGGCGCGCGCAACTAAAAGGGCGCCAGACGCGCCTGAACAATGCGTTGCAAGACCAACAGGGAGTGAATCGATGTCTTTCCAGACCAGCTTGATCCGGATCGGCGCCCTCGCCGCCGTCAGCACCATCGCGGTGATCGCCGCCAGCCCCGCTTCCGCCCAGGGCGCGACCTGCGGCACTTACGCCGGGGGGACGATCACCCAGCCGGCGCAGGGCACCGCCACCGGCGTCAACTCGACCGCCTGCGGCAATCTCGCTTCCGCGACCGCGCAATCCTCGACCGCGGTCGGCGACCGCGCCTTCGCCAGCGCCAATTTCTCGACCGCGCTCGGCGATTTCGCCGCGGCGACGGCCGTCTCCTCCACCGCCGTCGGCGATGCCGCCAGCGCGCTCGGCACCAACTCCACCGCGACGGGCGCCAACGCCAACGCCACTGGCCCCGATGCGAGCGCCTATGGCGCCGGCTCGCAGGCCACCGGCCTCGCCTCGACCGCCCTCGGCAGCTCGGGCGCCACCACCGGCGGCGCCACCCGCGCCAACATCGCGGCGGGCGGCTTCAGCACCGCCGTCGGCACCGGCAACCAGGTCGCCGCCGGCGCCACCGGCGGCACCGCCGTCGGCGACTTCAACACGATCACCGCGACCGGCTCGTTCTCGACGGCGCTCGGCGCCCTCAACACCGTGTCGGGCGCGAGCGGCGTCGCCATCGGCAACGGCAACACAGCCAGCGGGGCGAGCTCGAACGTGATCGGCAACGCCTCGATCGCCACCGGCGCGAACGCGATCGCGATCGGCACCGTCGTTGCCGCCACCGGCGCCCAGAGCACGGCTGTCGGCAACCGGACGACCGCCAGCGGCACCTCCGCCTCCGCCTTTGGCGACCGCGCCGTCGCCTCGGGCAATTTCTCGACCGCGCTCGGCGATTTCGCCGCGGCGACCGGCCTGCAGTCGACCGCCGTCGGCGACGCCGCGAGCGCCCTCTCCACCAACGCGGCCGCCTTCGGCAGCAATGCCAACGTGACCGCCGCGGCCACGAACGGGACGGCGCTCGGGTCGCAGTCGAACGTCACGGGCGTCAACGGCACGGCGGTCGGCTGGAGGAGCGCCGCTTCGGGCCAGTCCTCGACCGCGCTCGGCGACCGCTCCGTCGCCTCGGGCAACTTCTCGACCGCGCTCGGCGATTTCGCCGCCGCGACCGGGGTCCAGTCGACCGCCGTGGGCGATTCGTCGAGCGCGCTGGCGCTGAACGCCACCGCGCTGGGCCGCAACGCCAATGTCGGCGCGGCGGGCACCAACGCCACCGCGGTGGGCGCCGGCGCGACCGCGAACTTCGCCAATTCGACGGCGATCGGCACGGGCGCCACCACCACGGCGGCCAACCAGGTCACCATCGGCGGCGCCGGCTCGACGGTTCGCTTCGGCGGCTACAACACCGCCGGCGTGCTCGTGAACGACGCCAACGGCGTGATCAGCACCAACACCACCCTGCTCGGCCAGGTGGCGACCAACACCACCAACATCACCGCGCTGCAGGCCACCCAGGCGACCCAGGGCGCGGCGATCACCACGCTGCAGGGACAGACCACGGCGCTGTTCAACCTCGCCAACGTCAATCGCCAGGACATCCGCAAGGCCAATGAGGGCGTCGCCATGGCGCTGTCGATGGAGACGCCGTATCTGCCGGCCGGCACCACCTTCGGCGTCGCCGGCGGCCTCGGCTATTACCAGAACCGGATCGCGGGCACGGCGTCCTTCGCTGCCCGGGTCGGCGGCAACGCTTCGGTCTCGGCCGGCGTCGGCGTCGGCTTCGACAGCGGCGAGATCGGCGCGCGGGCCGGCTTCCAGACCGCGTGGTAAGCACGCCCTCCAGGGCAAAGGCCGGGCCGGGGCGTCATGCTCCGGCCCGGTTGCTTTTGGGCGCGGCGCTGTCGCTGCTGCCGCTGCCAGGCCTCGCTCTTTCGGCCGAGGCCCAGGGGCCGGCCGCGCCGGCGGCGGCCGCTCCCCAGGCCCCGGCGGTCGATCCGGTGCTGGTCAACAAGCTGCTATGGTCGACCATGGCGGCGCTCGACCAGGCTAATCAGACCGGCAATTATTCCGTGCTGCGCGATCTCGGCGCACCGAGCTTCCAGGCCGCCAACTCGGCGGCGACGCTCGGCCAGACCTTCGCCAGCCTGCGCGGCCAGGCGGTGGACCTCGGCTACACGCTCGTCGTCAGCCCGACCTTCGAGTTTCCGCCGGCGATTGTCCAGGGCGGGCTGCTGCGCATCCGCGGCGTCTTCCCGCTGCGGCCGACGCCCATCGGTTTCGACCTGCTCTTCCAGAACGTCGCCGGCCAATGGCGCATCGTCGGGCTTGCCGTGATCCCACTTGTGGCACGCTCGCAACAATCCGCCTCGACAAAGCGTTGAGCGCTCCGCTAAACGCGAATCGAGGCTTGTACTTTGACGACCTTTCTCTAACAGCTGGTTCAGCAGGGAGACTGAAGAAATGAACCAAATGACGATCAATCCGGCCCCGAAGCGCGAGTGGGTCCGTCCGCAGCTCCAGCGCCTGGAAGCCGGCGCGGCCGAGAGCTCGCACGGCAATACCCCGGATGGCGGCGGCGGAAACCAGGGCTCCTAAGCCCGTTCCGCATCGGACTGAAGGAAAGCCCCTCGCCGCGAGGCGGGGGGCTTTTCCATGAGCGCGATCGCCGGATTCTGGTCGCTCGCGGATCGGCCGGACCCCGAGGCCCGCTGCCGGGAGATGCTCGCCGCGCTGAGCCTCTACGGCCCCGACGAGACGGCCGCGGCCCGTTTCGGCCCCGCCGCGCTCGGCCGGGCGCTATACCGCCTGCTCCCCGAGGACCAGCATGACCGGCAGCCGCTTCGCCTCGCCGGCGGCGCCATCGCGCTGGTCGCCGACCTCCGCCTCGACAACCGCCCCGAGATCGCCTCCGCGCTGGGCCTGAGCCTGGGCGAAGCGGCGCGGCTCGCCGACGCGGCCTTGCTCGCCGCCGCGATCGAGCGCTGGGGCGTCGAGGGCGCGACGGCGCGGCTGCTCGGCGACTTCGCCTTCGCTTTGTTCGAGCCCGAGGCGCACCGTCTCACCCTGGTGCGCGATCCGCTCGGCCAGCGCCCGCTCTTCTGGGCCCGCGCGCCCGGTTTCGCCGCCTTCGCCTCGATGCCCCAGGGGCTCCATGCGTTGCCCGGCCTCGAACGGCGGCCCGACGGCGAGGAAGTGGCGCGGTTCCTCGCCTTGCTCCCCCGCCGCGGGCCGGGGAGCTATTTCGAGGGCGTGCGGCGCGTCGAGCCCGGTCATC
>JBJMTY010000300.1:0-2429 GCA_045811445.1 Allosphingosinicella sp.
ACTTGCCGGCCTGGGTGGAAGCATCGGCGGCGGGGAGCTCTCTGGCGAGCGCGAACATCATCGCGACGGCATGCTCGGCGGTGGTGATCGAGTTGCCGAACGGCGTGTTCATGACCACGATGCCGCGCGCCGTGGCGGCGGGAATGTCGACATTGTCGACGCCGATGCCGGCGCGGCCGATCACCTTGAGCCGCGTCGCCGCTTCGAGCAGGTCCGCCGTCACCTTGGTCGCCGAGCGGATGGCGAGGCCGTCATAATCGCCGATGATCGCCTTCAATTCCTCCTTCGACAGGCCGGGCTTCTCGTCGACCTCGACGCCGTGGGCGCGGAATATCTCGGCGGCTTTCGGATCCATCGGGTCCGAGATCAGGACTTTGGCCATGGTGTTTCCTCAGCTGGCGCGGGCGGTGGCGTGGGCCCAGTCGAGCCACGGGAAGAGCGCTTCGAGATCCTCGGTCTCGACCGTGGCGCCGCACCACAGGCGCAGGCCGGGCGGCGCGTCGCGATAGGCGGCGAGGTCGTAGCCGGCGCCCTCGGCCTCGAGCAAAGCGGCCATTTGCTTGACCAGGGCCGCCTGTCCCTCGTCGTCCCCGGCTTCGGCGAAGCGGAGACAGACGCTGGTGTTGGAGCGGGTACGGGGATCATGGGCGAGGTGGGCGATCCACGGCGTCCGCTCGACCCAGCCGGCGACGGCGGCGGCATTGGCGTCGGCGCGGGCGACGAGCGCGGGGAGGCCGCCGAGCGCGAGGCCCCATTCGAGCGCGAAAATATAATCCTCGACGGCAAGCATCGACGGCGTGTTGATCGTCTCGCCTTCGAACAGGCCTCCGATCAGCTTGCCGCTTTTGGTCATCCGGAAGAGCTTGGGGAGCGGCCAGGCGGGCGTGTGGCTCTCGAGCCGCTCGACCGCGCGCGGCCCGAGGATCAGCATGCCGTGGCCGCCCTCGCCGCCGAGCGCCTTCTGCCAGGAGAAGGTGGTGACGTCGAGCCTGTCCCAGGGCAGCGGCTGGGCGAAGGCGGCGGAGGTGGCGTCGGCGAAGGTGAGGCCGCCGCGGTCGGCGGCAATCCACTCGCCGTCGGGCACGCGGACGCCCGAAGTGGTGCCGTTCCAGGTGAAAACGATGTCGGAGGCGGGATCGACGCGGGCGAGGTCTGGAAGGTCGCCATAATCGGCGCGGATCACCCTTGCGTCGAGCTTGAGCTGCCTGACGACGTCGGTCACCCAGCCTTCGCCGAAACTCTCCCAGGCGAGCAGGGTCACGGGGCGGGGGCCGAGCATCGACCAAAGCGCCATCTCGACCGCGCCGGTATCGGAGGCGGGGACGATGGCGATGCGGTGGCTGGCCGGCACCTGGAGCAATTTGCGGGTGAGGGCGATGGCGTGGCCGAGCCGCGCCTTGCCGAGCTTCGAGCGGTGCGAGCGGCCGAGCGACCCGAGCGCGAGATGCTCGGGGCCCCATCCCGGCGGCTTGGCGCACGGGCCCGAGGAGAAAAAGGGGCGCGCCGGCCGCACGGCCGGCTTGGTAATCGTCATGTCATCGACTCTCCTCGCAGAGAGCCCGCACCGCGTTGGGACGGCGTGGCCCGTCGCGCAGGGTAGAGGCGAAAGGAGAGGTGTCAAGGCAAGAGCGGGGGCGTTGACCGCGCCACGCGTCCGTCGCACCTTGGCCGCCGATGCGCGTCTGGGGGGCATTGCCGGCTATATTGGCGCTTGCGGCGTGCATTCCGTCGGGCGACCGCAAGCCGCCGCCTTCGCGGCCCGCGACAGCGGCGGAGCCCTCCAAGGCCACCCTCCTCTGCTACGCCGACCTGCGCGGCCAAAACGTGCGGTTCCGCCCGCTCGCGGATCGCTATTTCGAAGGGGGCTGCAGCGCGCTCGGCGCGGTGCAATTGCTCGACATCGGCACGCCGGTCGCCAATCTCGGCGCGATGACCTGCCCGCTCGCGGCGACCTTCTCGCGCTGGGTGCGCGACGCGGTGCAGCCTGCGGCGGCCGCCTCGCTGGGCAGCCGGGTAGCGAAGATCGAGAGCCTCGGCACCTATAGCTGCCGGCCGGTCAACGGCCAGGCGGGGGCGCGTTTATCCGAGCACGGGCGGGCGAACGCGGTCGATGTCGGCGCTTTCGTGCTGGAGGACGGGCGGCGGATCACGGTGCTGGCCGGCTGGAACGGGGAGGACGAAAGCGTCCGGCGCTTCCTGCGCACGGTTCACGATTCCGGCTGCCGGCGCTTCGGCGTCGTGCTCGGGCCCGACGCCAACGCCTTCCACCGCGACCATCTCCACCTCGACCTGGGGCCGGGCCCTTATTGCAAATAGGTGAAGGGGGGGCGGGACGGCTGCCCCGGCCCCTACTTCTTGGTCTGCTGCGCGTTGCCGGAGACGGAGGGCGCGCCCTCGCCGCCGACATTCTTGGCGGGCGTTGCCTGGGC
>JBJMTY010000301.1:0-7040 GCA_045811445.1 Allosphingosinicella sp.
GGACCGCACGAAGTGCGGTGGAGGGGCCTGCTGACTCAGCAAAGCCCCTCCACCAGGCTTCGCCTGGTCCCCCTCCCCATGGAGCTGCGCTCCACAGGGAGGACGAGGGCAGACACAGCACCTCTGCCAAGCTGAATCCGATAAGGCCTATAAGCGGTGCGACTGCATCACCATGCAGTAGAGCATCGGGATCGACAGGATGAGGTTGGTACGGCTCGCCATCATGGCGAGGGAGGCGGAGCTCGCCTTCCGGGCGTCCTCGGCGGGAACGATGCCGAGCGCGCGCTTCTGGTTCGGCCAGATCACGAACCAGACGTTGGCCGCCATGATGATGCCCAGCCACATTCCGACCCCGATCGTCTGCTTGCCTTCCGCAAGCGACAACGCACGACCGACATATCCCGGCTCGCTCATTTCGGCGAGGAGAAGGCCCAGCACGACGGTCGCGATCGCCGCCCACCGGAACCAGAACAAGGCCGCCGGCGCGATATATTTCGAGACACCGGGCTTCAGCTCGGCCGGCACATTCGGCATCGTCGGTATCTGAACGAAGTTGAAGTAGTAGAGCAGCCCGATCCAGAGAATGCCCGCGAAGATGTGGAGATAGCGGAGGAAGCCGACCCAATACGGCTTCGGGCCTATGTCGGCGCCGTGCAGCCCGAACATCGCCGCGACGAGCAGCACGATGCCGATCAGCAGCGCCAGATGGAAGTTGCCGAGGATCTTGGCCATGTCGTTTTCCCCCTCGTTTCGTTGGCTTATCGAGCGGTCTCTACTCCGGCGCCGGGCCGCCGTCGAGCCGCCACATGACGCTCTGCGAGAAGGGCGTCCAGACCCCGGTCCGCACTCCCGCCACGCGCAGCGCCTCGCCGGTCCACTCGTTGCAGGTGCGCAGCGCGCTGTAGCGCCCGGTCGCCTCGTAGAAGGCGTCGGTCGGGCCGTAGCCACGCCCTTTTACCGGGATCGGCCGTCCATCCGGGCCGTAGCTGAAGCTCGCCTTCATGAAGGCGGCGAGGCGGGCATATTGCGGGTGGGTGAGGACGATCGGCCGCTGCGCCGGGCCGGGCTGGGGGCGATGGTCGTGGTCGGCGTGGACCAGGGCCGGGCCCCAGCCGACGACTGCCGAGAGGGCGTCGCGGACCTTGAGATCGGCCCAGGTCGGCGTCTCCAGATAGACCGTGCGGTTGCCGTAGCCGAGCGCGACCGAATCGCCATTGCCCCAGCGCGGGTCCCTGAGGTCGGCGCCGGGGAGGAGCGGGCGCCAGTCCATCTCGGGCTCGACCATCGGCACGACGATCCAGGTGTGGAGGCCGTTGGTGCGCACGAAGATGCGCACGCCCTCCCTCGGCTCGCTCCAGCCGGCATTGGCCGGGACGAGGCCGAGCAGCAGCGCCGCGGCAAGATAGAGAACAGGCACGGCCGCCAAGGCGCCGAGGATGCGGACGAGGATGCGGAGGGCGCGCTTCACGGCCGTCACGCTAGCGCTTGAGACGGCCGCCGCGAAGGGGCAGATGTCGCTCATGGGGCGGGACGATCTGGAAGCGATCTGGCGCGCGGGCGTCGCCGCCTGCCAGCCCGCGCGCGTCGTCCCGCCGCACCTTCCCGAGCCGCCGCGCGGCCGCACCATCCTCCTCGCGCTGGGCAAGGCGGCGGTGCCGATGACGCGCGCGGTCGAGGCGCACTGGCGCGGGCCGCTGGAGGGCCTGGCGGTGGCTCCGCGAGGGGCTGCGACGCCGCTCGGCCGCATCCAGGCCGTCGCCGCCGGCCATCCCCTCCCCGACCGCGCCAGCGTCACCGCCGCCGAGCGCCTGCTCCGCCTCGCGGAGGGCGCCGGAGCCGACGACCTCGTCCTCCTGCTCCTCTCCGGCGGCGCGTCGGCGCTCGCCTGCCTGCCCGGCGAGGGGCTGGGGCTGGACGCGAAGCGCCAGCTCACCGACCGGCTGCTCCGCTCGGGCGCGGGGATAAGCGAGATCAACGTCGTCCGGCGCCATCTGTCGCGCTTCAAGGGCGGGCGCCTGGCGCTGGCCGCGGCGCCGGCGCGGCTCGTCACGCTCGCCATTTCCGACACCTTCCTCGACCGGCCCGAGGATATCGGCTCCGGTCCGACCGCCGGCGACCCGACCGGCATCGACGACGCGCTCGCCATCCTCACCGAGCACGGCATCGCCGCGCCCGAGACCGGCTGGTCCGAGACGCCCAAGTCCGTCCTCGGCGACTATCGCATCGTCGCCCGCGGCCGCGACGCCTTGCACGCCGCCGCCGCCGAGGCGGAGCGGCGCGGCTACCGCCCGCGCGCCTTCGAATGCGAAGGCGAGGCGCGGCGGGTCGGCGCCGAGCATGCCCGGCTCGCGCGCGCTTTGGGCCCAGGCGAGGCGCTGATCAGCGGCGGCGAGCTCACCGTCACCGTCACCGGCGCGGGGCGCGGCGGCCCCAACCAGGAATATGCGCTCGCCGCCGCGATCGGCCTCAAGGGGGCGCGCGGCCTCGCCGGCCTCGCGGGCGACACCGACGGGATCGACGGAAACGGCGACGCCGCCGGCGCCTTCTTCGACGGCCGCACCGCCGGGCGCGGCGCGGAGGCCGCGCTCGCCGCCAACGACAGCGGCGCCTTCCTCGATCGCCGCGGCGCCCTGTTCCGCCCCGGCCCGACCGGCACCAACGTCAACGATCTGCGCATAATCCTGAGGGCGCCATGAGCGAGTGGACGATCGGCATCATCGGCGGCTCCGGCCTCTACGCGCTCGATGCGCTGGAGGAGGCGCAGTGGATCGCGGTGGAGACGCCCTGGGGCCGCCCGTCCGACGCCTTGCTGGTCGGCCGCCTCCACGGCCACCGCTTCGTCTTCCTGCCGCGCCACGGCCGCGGCCATCTCATCCCGCCCTCCCACCTCAACTTCCGCGCCAACATCGACGCGCTGAAGCGGGCGGGCTGCACCGATCTCCTCGCCGTCTCGGCGATCGGCTCGCTGCGCGAAGCGCTGCCGCCCGGCCGCTTCGTCGCCGTCGACCAGTTTATCGACAGGACCGTCGGTCGCCCATCGAGCTTCTTCGGGCCGGGCCTGGTCGCCCACGTGTCGATGGCCGACCCGATCTGCCCTCGCCTTTCCAGCCTGGCCGCCGACGCCGCCGAGGCGGCCGGCGCAGAAGTCACGCGCGGCGGCATCTACCTCGCCATGGAAGGCCCGCAATTCTCGACCCGCGCCGAAAGCCGCCTCTATCGCACCTGGGGCTGCGACGTGATCGGCATGACCGGCCTGCCCGAAGCGAAGCTCGCCCGCGAGGCCGAGCTTCCTTACGCCCTCTTGGGCATGGTCACCGATTACGACAGCTGGCGCGACGGGGAGACGGGGGTGGAAGCGGCCGAGGTGGTCGCCCGGCTCCACGCCAATGCAAGCGCGGCGCGCCGGACGATCGAGGCCCTCGCCAAGGCACTGCCGGCAAAGCGGCCGCCCTCGTCGATCGACTCCGCCCTAGATACCGCGATCCTGACGGCGCGAGAGGCATGGGATCCGGCGCTGATCGCCAAGCTCGACGCCGTCGCCGGGCGCCTGCTCCGCCGCTAGGCACCGTACTCCGAATAAGGCCGCGCCCTGATCCAGCGGCTCGCCATCCACTTCTCGCCGGCCTCGACCGGCAGCCCGGCATGGGCCGCGGCGGGGTCGGCGCGGCCGTCCGGCCCCGCATTGACGAACAGGATCGCGTCGCCGGGCGCGCCGCGCAAGGCGAGCTTCGCCGCCGGAAAAGCCGTCGCGCCGCCGCGATAGCCGTCGTTCAGCCACACCAGCAGGGTCATCACCCGCTGGTTGGCGAGGCCGGGCAGCGCGTCGCAATGCGTCCGATATTCGCCGCCCGGCCGGTAGCGCAGCACCTGCAGCGGCTCGCCTTGCTCCGGCGCGGTGCCGCTCGCGGCGGCGAAGCGGCGGTTGAGCGCGTGGACGGCGGGATTTTCGAGCGGCGCGGTGAAGCCGATCGCATCCGCCACCCGCACCGGGTCCGGCCGCTGCTCGCCGGTCGCGGGATCGACCACCACCGCCGGCCGCAGCATGGCCAGCGCCGCCTCGGCGAGGTAGCGCCCCTCCTCGCGGGTCAGCAAAGCGGCGAAGCGCAGGATGCGCGGGCGCTCGCACACGATCTCGCCGCGAGGCAGCGCGACCGGATCGCCCTCCGGGATGAGCGCCATCTTCTCGATCAGCGCCAGCTCGCGCGCCGCGCGCCGGTTGGCGCCGGCCAGCTCCCGAAGCCTGGCGAGCGCGCCCGGCCAGTCGCGCGGCCCTCCTACGCCCGAAGCGAGGAAATTCGCGTGGACCGCCGCCGCGCGCGCGTCCCCCGCCTCCGCCGCGCGGGCGAGCAAGGCACGGGCGCCGGCGGCGTCGCCCTGGCGAAGCGCGGCGGCGGCGGCGTCGAACGGCGTTTCGCTCATCGCCTCTCCCTGCCGCCTCGGCGCCGGCCTTGCAAACCCGGCCGCCGCCGCTAGGCCCAAAGACGATGCTCGACCCGCTCCCGCCCTACGCCGCCTTGCTGGGCCTGCGCACCGCGCTGCAAGACGGCGAGCGGCTGTGGACCATGCCTTTCGGCGACGCCGTGATCGGCCGCCCCGGCTTCCTCCACGGCGGCGCCATCGCCGGCCTGCTCGAATTCGCCGCGCTGGGCGCAGCCTATGACGCGCTCGGGGTCGGCGCGAGCGTCAAGCCGATCGACGTCAGCATCGATTTCATGCGCGGCGGCACCGACGGCGACACCTTCGCCGCCGCCACCGTCACTCGCCTCGGCGGCCGCGTCGCCAATGTCGAAGCCCATGCCTGGCAGCAGGACCGCGCCAAGCCCATCGCCGCCGCCCGCATGAACCTCATGGTGCGGCGGGGCTGAACGGCCCTTCGCTCAGCCGCCCCGCTTCAGCGTCTCGCGCGCGATGACGAGCTGCTGGATCTGGCTGGTGCCCTCGTAGATGCGGAACAGGCGGACGTCTCGGTAGAGCCGCTCGATGCCGTAATCGGCGATGTAGCCGGCGCCGCCGAATATCTGCACGGCGCGATCGGCGACGCGGCCCACCGTCTCGCTGGCGAAATATTTGGCCGCGGCCGCCTCGAGCGTGATCGGCTCGCCCGCATCCTTGAGCCGCGCCGCTTCCAGCACCAGAGCGCGCGCCGCCATCGTCTCGGTCTTGGCATCGGCGATCATCGCCTGGACGAGCTGGAAATCGGCGATCGCCCGGCCGAACTGCCTGCGCTCCAGGGCGTAAGCGACGGCGTCGGCGATCAGCCGCTCAGCGACGCCGACGCAGACCGCGGCGATGTGCAGCCGGCCGCGGTCGAGCACGCGCATGGCGATGCGGAACCCCTCGCCTTCCTCGCCGAGCCGGTTGGCGGCGGGGACGGGCACCTCGTCGAAGGTCACGTCGCAGACATGGGCGCCCTGCTGGCCCATCTTCTTCTCCGGCCTTCCGATGCCGACGCCCGGCAGGTCGGCGGGGACCAGGAAGGCGCTGACGCCGCCCGCCCCTTCGCCGCCGGTCCGCGCCATGACGGTGAACAGCGACGCCTTGTCGGCATTGGTGATGAAGCGCTTGCTGCCCGTGAGGCGGTAGGTGTCGCCCTCGCGCACCGCCTTGGTCTGGACGGAAGCGCTGTCCGATCCCGCCCCCGGCTCGGTCAAAGCGAAGCTGGTGATGATCTCGCCCGTCGCGATGCGCGGCAGCCACTGCGCCTTCTGCGCCGCGCTGCCCGCCATCACCAGCCCCTGGCTGCCGATGCCGACATTGGTGCCGAAGGTGGAGCGAAAGGCGGGCGTCGTCCCGCCCAGCTCCAGGGCGACCCTCACCTCCTCGGACATGGTCAGGCCCAGGCCGCCATATTCCTCGGGGATCGAAAGGCCGAACAGCCCCAGCGCCCGCATCTCGGCGACAATCTCGGCCGGCACGTCGTCCTCGCGGTCGACCTGTTCCTCGAGCGGGCGAAGCCGTTCGCGGACGAAGCGCCGCACGGTGGCAAGCAGCAGGTCGACGGATTCGGGATCGAGGGGCATCAGAGTCTCCGTGATCATCATCCCGGATCGAGGCCGGGATGACGCCTAGTAGCCCTTCATCCGCGCCAGCCGGTCAGCGTGGTAGCTGGCGTCGCCGAACAGCTCGTTGAGGGCTCGGTCGCGCTTCATGTAGAGGCCGATATCATATTCGTCGGTCATGCCGATGCCGCCGTGCATCTGGACGCCTTCCTGCACCGCCAGCGTCGAGGCCCATCCCGCCTTGGCCTTGGCGGCCGAGACCATCGCGTCGGCTTCCTCGCTGTCTTCGTCGAGCAATTGCTGCGCCTTGATCGCCGCCGAGCGGGCGATCTCGAGCTCGGCATAAAGATGCGCGGCGCGGTGCTGGAGCGCCTGGAACTCGCCGATGGCACGGCCGAACTGCTTGCGTTGCCTCAGATAGTCGACGGTCATCGCCATCGCGGCGGCGCCGAGGCCGACCATCTCCGACGCCGCGCCCGCCCGGCCGGCGTTGAGCATGCGGGTCAGCAAGGCCTCGCCGCGGCCCAGCTCGCCGATCACCGCGTCGGCATCGACCTCGACATCGTCGAACCGCATCCGCGCGCCGATGCTCGAATCGACCAGCCGGACGCCCTCCGTCTCCAGCCCCGTCGCGTCCTTCTCGACCGCGAACAGGGCGACGCCTTCCTCCGCCCGCGCCGCCGCGCTCAAGGCGCAGCAATTGCTCGATGACGGCAGCGGGGACGCCGAGGCGATGGTGTCGGTCGCCAAGGCCAAGGCCGGCCGCGCCTCAGCCTTGGCGGTGCAGGAAGGTGTCCAGATGCACGGCGGCATCGGCATGACCGACGAATATGATATCGGCCTCTACATGAAGCGCGACCGCGCGCTGAACGAGCTGTTCGGCGACGCCAACTACCACGCCGACAAGCTGGCAAGGATGAAGGGCTACTGACCTCAATCCCCCTCCCTGGAAGGGAGGGGTTAGGGGTGGGTCCGCGCGAAGCGCGGCTCTGCTAGCGTCGTTTCCGTGAAGCGCCGCATCCCCAAGAACCTCACGGACAA
>JBJMTY010000302.1:0-3373 GCA_045811445.1 Allosphingosinicella sp.
AAGAGCGCCCCGCGCCGAGCCTAGCGAGGCGGCCGAAGCCCCCGCCCCCCGGGCCCGCCGCGAACGCGCCCCGGCCCGTCCCCCGCGCGCTCCCGCCCCCGCCCCCGCCCCCGCTGCCAAGCGCGAGCCCGAGCCGACGGGCGACGAGGACGGCTGGAACGGCCCCGTCCCGAGCTTCCTGGGCCAAAGCTTCAACGCCTAGGGACGGCTCGCTGGGCCTCAGCCCCCGCGAATGTTAGCCTGCGCCCCGCGAGTCGCGTGGGGAGGGCCGCAATGGCGCTGTCGGATATCCAGACCATCGTCTTTTGCATGATGGAGAATCGCTCGTTCGACCATGCGCTCGGCTGGTTGAAGATGGACGGGGTGCTCGACGTCGAGGGGCTGGGCGACGCGGCGTGGCGGGCGAAATGGACCAATTCCGCCAAGGGCAAGGACTATCCGCTCCATGAGCTGAGCCTCGCCGATCCGATCGACGATCCGCCCCACGGCGAGGAAGCCATCGCCGCCCAGATCGCGCTCCCGGCCAAGGGCGCGAGCAAGATGGGCGGCTTCGTCCAGGCCTATTTCGACGCCAAGGCTCGCAACAAGCAGCCGGCGCCGACCCCCGAGGCGGTGATGGGCTATTACCGCGCCCCGGCCGTCCCCACCTACGATTTCTTCGCCCGCCATTATTGCGTCTGCGACCATTGGTTCGCGCCGCTGCCGCTCGGCACCCAGGCCAACCGCCTGATGGCGATGGCCGGCGAGAGCAGGATCGCCGACAACGAGCTCGGCCTCCCCTTCCAGCGCCTCGTCTACGATTGGCTGAAGGGCAATGGCGTCAAGTGGCGCGCCTACCAGTCGGGCGGCTATTTCCCCTTCTTCGCTCTGATGGACCGGCAGGCCTTCGCGATCCTCGGCTCGCTCGCCGGCAACGGTCCGTTCCGGCGCTACAAGAGGTTCCGCGACGACTGGCTCGACGATTCCAAGGCGATCCAGCCGGTCGTGTTCATCGAGCCCGAATATAGCGACGGGCCGCATTCGCACGCCAATGACGACCACCCGCCGACCTCGATCGCCGGCGGCCAGGATTTCCTGCGCGACCTCTACGAGACCCTGATCGCCAACCCCAAGCGCTGGGCGCGCACCCTGCTCGTCGTCACCTATGACGAGCATGGCGGCTTCTTCGACCATGTCGAGCCCATCCCCGTCCCCGGCAAGGCCAAGGACCGGACCTATACGACGACCGGCCTCAGGGTGCCCGCCTTCCTCATCTCGCCCTGGGTCGAGGCGGGGAGCGTCTATTCCAAGGCGCTCGACCACACTTCCTTCCTCGCCTTCCTCGCCGAGAAGTTCACGCCGGGCCACGGTTACTCGGTCGCTGTCAACGAGCGGCAGGCGCACCTCTCCGGGCGCATCGCCGACGCCCTCGCCGCCGCGCCCCGCGCGGGCCCGGCGCCGTCGATGCCGCCGGTCGAGGTCAAGGGCCTGGCCGCCGCTTCCACCCCGCTTGCTCCCGCCGCCGCGCCCCGCGCCCCCGACACGCCGAACGCCGTCGCCTTCGACCGCCTCGCCGCGAAGGTGAAGCGCGAGCGCCCCGACCTCTACGGCCATCCCGACATGACCGACCTCAGGCGCTACATGCGCGAAACCCCCGCCCCCGTCCCCGCCGAGAAGGATCCCTAGGCGCCCCCTAAGGGTAACGCAGCCTGATCCGTATCTCCTCGCCGCTCGCCTTCACCGTGAAGCGCGAGGCGGAGAAGGAGGGCAGACCCAGGAACGTGTTCGGATTGTTGGAGAAGCCGCCGCCCTCGGCCGGAAAGCCGATCGCGTTTTTGGTCAGGTGCCGGTTGCCGTCGGCGTCGTGATAGGCGGCGATCGCATAGGCGCCGGGCGCGGGCACGTAGATGCAGGCGCGCGTCGTGCCCTTCACCGCCGGCACCCGACCGACATAGAGCGAGCCGCGATGGGCGAGGAAGCGGGCGCGGTCGTCGGGGTAGAGCGTCACCGCGACCAGCCCCTCGGCGCTTCGCACCCCCTCCACGCGCACGTAGAGCCGGGTCGCGCTGGGATGGCCGGTGCAGGCCGCGTCGGCCTGCGCGGGCAGGGGGGCGGACCAGGCGGCGAGGCCGGCGGCGGAAAGGATCAGGGCACGCACGCCGGCTTTGCTAGCGCGCGCAAATGAACGCGGCCCGAACGTGGCGGGCGTCGCGCGCCGGCGCGGTTTTCCACAGCCGCACCTTCGGCCTCGAAGCCAGCCTGCACTTCTAGCCGCCGCCTATAGGGGCTTTCCCCGATACCGCGCGGCGACCGGCCAAGGGATATCGCACGCCGCAACGTTCGAAAGGAACGGCCGATGCCGCTCGCCCGCAAGCTCGCCGCCGAGATGCTCGGCACCTTCTGGCTCGTGTTCGGCGGCTGCGGCAGCGCGGTGATCGCGGCGGGCTTTCCGCAGGTCGGCATCGGCCTGCTCGGCGTCGCCTTCGCCTTCGGCCTCACCGTCCTCACCGCGGCCTACGCGCTGGGGCCGATCTCGGGCTGCCACCTCAATCCGGCGGTGACCTTCGGCCTGTGGTCGGGCGGGCGCTTCCCGGCGCGCGACATCGCGCCCTATGTCGGCGCGCAGGTGGCCGGGGGCATCGTCGCCGCTTTCTTCCTGCTGGCGATCGCGCAAGGCTCGCCCGCCTACAGCCTCGCCCATGACGGGCTCGCCGCCAACGGCTACGGCCTGGCCTCGCCCGGCGGCTATGCGGCGATGTCGGCCTTCCTGATCGAGCTGGTGCTGACCGCCGCCTTCGTCATAATCATCCTCGGCGCCACCGACGAGCGCGCCCCCGTCGGCTTCGCGCCGATCGCCATCGGCCTGTGCCTCACCCTCATCCACCTGATCAGCATCCCGGTGACCAACACGTCGGTCAACCCGGCGCGCAGCACCGGGCCGGCTTTGGTCGTCGGCGGCCTCGCCCTCAAGCAGCTATGGCTGTTCTGGGTCGCGCCGCTGGCCGGCGGCCTGCTCGGCGGCGTCGCCTGGCAATTGCTCTTCGCCGAAACCCCCCGCCGCCCCGAAATCATCGGCGAAGACCTGGCCCCAGCCCACCGCTGAGGCCCAGGCGGCCTCCAGTCCTCCCCGTGCGCGACGCGCATGGGGAGGGGGACGCCCCCGCCCACCGCTGAGCCGCATCCAGTCCTCCCTGTGCGCGTAGCGCATGGGGAGGGGGACCAAGCGCAGCTTGGTGGAGGGGGCCCACGTCAGGACGCGGAATCCGGCATGGCCGAGATGAGCAAACGCTTCCACGACGAAGGCGGCGAGCTCTATGTGCCGGCGGCCGGAGTCGAATCTTCGTGAGAAGCGGAGACGAACGAGCGAAGCGAGGACAATGAACCTCACCGACCT
>JBJMTY010000303.1:0-5095 GCA_045811445.1 Allosphingosinicella sp.
ACAAACCCTACACGACACTAAAAAGATCTCGAAATGCTCGATGGTCGCGTTTAGCGGGGGCTCGTTCTTCATCGCGGCGGCGGTGCGTTCGGCGGCGGCCATGGCGCGCAGCAGATTCTCGCCGGCGAGCCTGGCGAGATCGGCGTCGCTCCAGCCGCGGCGGGCGAGCTCGGCGAACAGAACGGGATAGGCGTCGACGCCCGTGATGCTGGCCGAATGGGTGCCGTCGATGCCCGCGACGTGGCTCTCATCAGGCATCGGGCCGCGTAGTGACTGCCCGCTGCGTCGGAGCGTTAGTCGGTTACAGACAGTGGACGGCATAGTCTCGCGGAACCATTTAACCGAATGTTCATTGACTCGGGCATACTGCCTATCATATTGATAGGTTCATGGCAGATGAGCCGAATCGACAGGTGCTGGATTTCCGCCCCCGCGAGGGGGAGATGGAGGCCATCATCCGCGAGATCGCTACCGCTGACCGCCATGTATACCTTGGGTCGCATACGCGTGACCGGATGCTGGAACGCGGCATCTCTCGTCTTGATGCGGTCCGGGTCCTGCAGCGCGGTTCGATCTGTGGGAGAGTCGAGCCCGGCAAGAACCGCGGCGAATGGAAATGCAAAGTTGTCGCGCGGCTCAAAGGGAGCCGTGAAATTGGAGTGGTAACGATAATAGTTAAGGAGAAGAGACTTTTCGTGAAAACTGTTGAATGGGAAGACCTGTCATGAGAACCGCTAGTCATTTCATAAGGCGCGGCGAGACGCTGCGCCCCACCCCTTATGAATATAAGGAGTGTGGCCTGGCGGGCATCTACTTGCACAGCGGCTATGAAACCGATGAGCATGAGGGGGAGAAGTATGTGTCGGTCATTGACACGGCGGGGCTACACCGCTGCATCGGCCAGCACATTGTTTATACACGGAAGGAACTGTCTCCGGAGGAAATCAAATTCCTCCGCAAAACCATGGACCTCACACAATCAGAGTTGGGTCAGTGGATGGGGCAGAGCAGCCAGCAAGTAGCCCGTTGGGAAAAAGGGCAGTCTGCTATTCCCGGCCCTGCGGACCGGCTTCTGCGCGCAATATTCATTGTGGAGACCCAAGGTCCTGATGAGCGCTGGGACTTTGTGGATTTGCTGAGATCACTTGAAGCGCTTGACGATGCTCCGCCACGGAAGCTCACTTTCTGCTTTGACGGAGCTAGTTGGCAACAAGAACGTAGAGCAGCCTGATATGCCCCCTTGCCCGCCTTAACCTGCCACAGTGGACGCCGCCTTCTCCAGGCGGCGTCCCTATCGCGGCGCAATCAGGCGCTGTGTGGTAGGAGAAAAAAGATGTCTAAAGCCCAGGGTCCTGCGGATTTCCGCAGCGCGAAGACCGGACGTTTTGTCAAAGAGTCTTATGCGAAGAAGCACCCGAACATTACGGAGCAGGAGCACAACCGCCCCGCCCCCAAAAAGGGCAAATAGCGGGACGCTACTTACCCGGTCCGGCCCCGGCGAGGTGCCACAACTGGTACGTGCCGGGGCCGTGCTCGTAAAGCAATCACCCCGTATGCCGCTGGTCTCGTAGCACCGCCGCCACGCGCTTCGCCAGGGCAACATCACGTCCTACGCGTCCTAGTCGAAACTACAACAGAAGCGTCCGTCGCGCCGAGCCTCACTTTCTGTCGAGCGCCTCGATGGTCGCGTTTAGCGGGGGCTCGTTCTTCATCGCGGCGGCGGTGCGTTCGGCGGCGGCCATGGCGCGCAGCAGATTCTCGCCGGCGAGCCTGGCGAGATCGGCGTCGCTCCAGCCGCGGCGGGCGAGCTCGGCGAACAGCAATGGATAGGCGTCGACGCCGGTCATCCCCGCCGGATGGGTGCCGTCGATCCCGTCATAATCCGAGCCGATGCCGACATGGTCGATGCCCGCCAAGTCGCGGACATGCTCGACATGGTCGGCGACCACCGACACCGGCACCGCCGGCTCCGGATGGGCCGCGTCCCAGGCATCCTGGGCGGCCTTCCGCCGCTCCGGCTGGCCCGGATAGACGTTCTTGAGCCGCGCGGCCTCGGCGTCCTTCGCGCCGCTCCAGGCCCGATATTCCGCCGAGAGGAAGCCGGGGAAGAAATTGACCATCACCACGCCGCCATTGGCCGGCAGCAGCCGCAGCACGTCGTCGGGGACGTTGCGGGGATGGTCCATCAGCGCCCGGGCCGAGCTGTGCGAGAAGATCACCGGCGCCTTCGAGACGGCGATCGCCTGGCGCATCACCTCGGCCGAGACGTGGCTGAGATCGACCATCATGCCGAGCCGGTTCATCTCGCGGACGATCGCCTTGCCGAACGGGGTGAGGCCGTGATGGACGGGATCGTCGGTCGCCGAATCGACGAAATCGTTGTTGAGCGAATGGCTGAGCGTCATGTAGCGGACGCCGAGCGCGTAATAGAGGCGCAGAGCGGCGGGCGAGTTGCCGATCTGGTGGCCGCCCTCGACCCCGATCAGCGAGGCGACCTTGCCGGATTTCTCGATGCGGCGGATGTCGGCGGCGGTCGAGGCGAGCTCGAGCCGGCCGGGGTAGGCGGCGACCATGCGGCGGACGATGTCGATCTCCTCCAGCGTCACCCGGATCGCCTCGTCGCCCTTCAGCGTCGCCGGGATCCACACCGACCAGAATTGCGCGCCGACATGGCCTTTGGCGAGGCGCGGCAGATCGGTTTGCAGCGGGTGGGCGAGCTTCGACGTGTCGGCGCCGAGATCGAGCGGCTTGCGGCCGAAATCATAGCCGTCGCGTATCTCCCAGGGGAGGTCGTTATGGCCGTCGATGACGGGGGTCTGCGTCAGCACGCGCTCGGCGCGCCGCTCCGGCGTCTCCGCCTTGCCGGGCGCGGCGGCGGCGGGCGCGGCGACGAGCGCGGTTAGGGCGAGCAGCGGCAGGACAGGCTTCATCTTTTTACCCCCGTGTCGGGTCACCCCTCGTCCTCCCCGTGGAGCGCTAGCTTCATGGGGAGGGGGACCATGCGAAGCATGGTGGAGGGGCCTTCCAGATTCAGCAAGCCCCTCCACCGCACTTCGTGCGACGGCTGCTGCGCAGCCGGTTCCGGCTCTCGGCAATCCCCCGGACTGCCGACCCGCCTACACTCCCCTCCCCATCCGCTTCGCGGACAGGGAGGACTGCTCTTGACGTCGCGCCCAAACTCTTGAGGATGCGCGGCTTCCCCTGTCCGAAAGAATCCTCCGAATGAGCCTCGTCAAGTTCAGCATCCTCGCCGCCGCGCTCGCCGGCGCCGCCGCCACCGCCCTCCACGCCCAGCCGCCCGCCGACGATCCCTATGTCTGGCTGGAGGAAGTCTCCTCGCCGCGGGCGATGGAGTGGGTCAATGCCCACAACGCCAAGGCGCAGGCGGTGCTCGAGGCGGACCCGCGCTACCAGCCCTACTACAACGAGGCGCTGGCGATCGCGCAGGCCAGGGACCGCATCCCGTTCGGCCGCTTCCTCCACGGCCAGGTCTATAATTTCTGGCAGGACGCCGACCATGTCCGCGGTGTCTTCCGCCGCACCAGCCTTGCCGGCTATCAGGCCGCCGACCCGGCCTGGGAGACGGTGCTCGACGTGGACGCCCTCGCCGCGGCCGAGAAGGCGAACTGGGTGTTCAAGGGGGCGAGCTGCGCCCGTCCCGCCGAGCGGCGCTGCCTCGTCTCGCTGTCCGACGGCGGCGAGGACGCGGTGACGGTGCGCGAGTTCGACCTGGTGACGGGCAAGTTCGTCGAGGGCGGCTTCAACCTGCCCAAGGCCAAGTCGCGCGTCTCGTGGGAGGACGAAAACACCCTGCTGATCAGCACCGAATGGGGCCAGGGCTCGCTCGGCCGCACCGGCTATCCGTTCGTGGTCAAAAGGCTGAAGCGCGGCCAGCCGCTTTCCGCCGCTCTCGAGGTCTATCGCGGCAACGCCGAGGACGGCGGCTACGGCGTCAGCCCCTTCGTGCTGCGCGACGCCCAGAACCGCACCCTCTCGGTGGTCGACCGGCCGCTCGATACGTTCAATTCCGAGACCTACATCCTGACGGCGAAGGGCGCGCAGCGGGTCGGCATCCCCGCCAAGGCGGGCCTCAGCGACATGATCGCCGGCCGCGTCATCATCGAGACGCGCGAGGATTGGACGCCGGCGGGCAGCCGCACGACCTATCCGGCCGGCTCGCTGCTCTCGGTCGATCTCGCCGCGTTGAAGGCCGATCCGGCGCACTTGAAACCGACCCTGATCTACGCCGCGGGCCCGCGCGAATCCTACCAGGGCGCCTCCGCCTCGAAGGGCGTGCTGCTCGTCTCGACCCTCGACAATGTCCGCGGCCGCACCTTGCTGTTCACGCCGGGGCCGAACGGGACGTGGAAGCGGGCGGCGATGGCGCTGCCGGACAATTCGACGGTGAGCCTGGTCGACGCCAGCCAGACCGACGACAAGGCGCTGCTCGCGGTCACCAACTTCCTGACCCCGCCCTCGCTTTGGCTGGCCGACGCCGCCACCGGCGAGGCGCGGCAGATCAAGGCGCAGCCCGCCAAGTTCGACGCCTCCAACCTCGTCGCCGAGCAACATGAAGCGGTGTCGAGCGACGGGACCAAAATCCCCTATTTCCTCGTCCACCGCAGGGACGTGAAGCTCGACGGCAGCAACCCGACCTTGCTCTACGCTTATGGCGGGTTCGAGGTCAGCCAGACGCCGAGCTATTCGGCGACCAACGGCAAGCTGTGGCTCGAGCATGGCGGCGTCTACGCGCTCGCCAACATACGCGGCGGCGGCGAGTTCGGGCCGAAATGGCACGACGCCGGGCTCGGCGCCAAGCGGCAGATCGTCTATGACGATTTCGCCGCGGTGGCGAAGGACCTGATCTCCAGCAAGGTGACCAGCCCGCGCCGTCTCGGCATCCGTGGCGGCTCGAACGGCGGCCTGCTGATGGGCGTCGAGTTCACTCAGCATCCCGAGCTCTGGCATGCGGCGGTGATCGACGTGCCCCTGCTCGACATGATCCGCATCTCGAAGATCGCCGCCGGCGCCTCCTGGGAGGGCGAATATGGCAGCGTCGACGACCCCGCCGTCCGTGCCTTCTGGGAGAAGACCT
>JBJMTY010000304.1:0-17035 GCA_045811445.1 Allosphingosinicella sp.
CGCTTGCCGAACCGATGCAAGCGCAGGATGAGCTTGGCGACGCAGCTTCCGGCTCATAGCGGCGTTGACGATGTGCTGACTTTTCGGGGGCTCCCATGACGATGCCTGCCCTGTTCATCGGCCATGGCAGTCCGATGAACACGCTCGAGCGCAACGGCTACACTCTGGCCTGGCGCGCCCTCGGGCAAAGCCTGCCGAGGCCGCGGGCCTTGCTCGTCGTCTCGGCGCACTGGTTCATCGGCGCGACCGCTCTCACCGCCATGCCGCGGCCGCGCACCATCCACGATTTCTACGGCTTCCCGCCCCAGCTGTTCGCCTTCGACTATCCCGCGCCGGGTGCCCCGGACCTCGCCGAGGAAGTGGCGGAGGTCGTGGCGCCGCACTGGATCGGCCTCGACCGCGACCAATGGGGCTCGACCATGGGACGTGGAGCGTGCTCGCCCATCTCTATCCCGACGCCGACGTGCCGGTCGTCCAGCTCTCGATCAACGCTCTCCAGCCGCTCGATTATCACCTCGATCTCGCCCGTCGCCTCGCGCCGCTGCGCGACCGGGGGGTGATGGTCGTCGGCAGCGGCAACGTCGTGCACAATCTGCGCCGCATCCAATGGGATCGCCCCGATGCCGCCTGCGACTGGGCGGAGCGGTTCGACGAGGCCGCACTGGCACAGCTAAGCTCCGCGCCGGGCGACATATTGAAGCTCGCCGAGCATCCGGACTACGCGCTCGCGGTGCCGACGCCCGACCATTTCATCCCGCTCCTCTACCTCGCCGGCCTCGCCGAGGCGTCGGGCGAAAAGGTCGAGCCGCTCGTCCGCGGCTATGCGATGGGGTCGATCTCGATGACCTGCTACGGCGTCGGCGTCGGCGCCGGCGTCTCGGTCGCGCCGCCGCGCGAGGCGCAAGGCGCCGCCACCTTGCCGGCCCGGGTGCCGCCCGACCAGACCAATATGTGAGCCCGGCGCCGTCGGGGGAGGCTCAGCTCCAGCTCGCCGCCGGCGGCAGGCTCATCAGGATGGCGTCGACATTGCCGCCGGTCTTGAGGCCGAACAGGGTGCCGCGGTCGTAGAGCAGGTTGAACTCGGCGTAGCGGCCGCGCCATTCGAGCTGCCTCGCTTTGTCCTCGGGCGTGAATTGCGTCGCCATCCGCCGCCGCACCAGGCGCGGGAAGATGTCGAGCAGCGCCTCGCCGACGTCGCGGGTGAAGGCGAAGGTCGCTTCGAACGGCCCTTCCAGATGGTCGTAGAAAATGCCGCCGACGCCGCGGTGGACGCCGCGGTGGGGGAGGAAGAAATAATCGTCCGCCCATATTTTGAACCGCTCGTAGAAGGTCGGGTCGTGGGCGGCGCAGGCGGCGCGCAGCCGCGCGTGGAAATCCGCCGTGTCCTCTTCATAGGGGAGCGGCGGGTTGAGATCGGCGCCGCCGCCGAACCAGCGCTTGGTCGTGCACAGGAAGCGCGTGTTCATGTGGACGGCGGGGACGTGCGGGTTGGCCATATGGGCGACGAGGCTGATGCCCGTCGCGAAGAAGCTGGGATCCTCCGCCGCGCCGTGGATCGAGCCGGCGAAATCCGGGCTGAAGCGGCCGGCGACGGTCGAGACGTTGACGCCGACCTTCTCGAACACCGCGCCCTTCATCAGCCCGCGCACGCCGCCGCCGCCCTGTCCCGCGCCCCCTTCCGAATCGGCGCGGTCCCAGGGGCTGTAGACGAACGCCGCGTCAGAGCCGGCTTCGCGCTCGATCGCCTCGAACTCGGCGCACAGGCGGTCGCGCAGCGCCTCGAACCAGGCCCGGGCGCGCTGCTGCTGGTCGTCGAGCTCGATCATAAGCGCCGCGAATGCGCCGCCACGCCGCGACTTTCAAGCGGGCCCGGCGCGCGAGGCGGCGGTCAGGGGGTAGGCGGCGATCCCCGCAGGCGCGCCAGCCCGGCGGCGGCGCGCTTGGCCCAGTCGGCGAAGGCGAACTCGAAATCGGCGACGTTGCTCGCCCGGTTGCGGATGCCGCCATGGCCGCGGTCGCCGATCGTCTGGGCGTCGACGGCGCGGCCGAGCAATTGGTGGGACAGCGAATCGCGCGCCTCGACGACGACGGTCGCCTGGCCGGCCTCGACCGAGAAGGTGTGGATCCGGCCGGCGCTCATATTCTCCGGCGCGGCGACCGCGATGTTGAGCACCATCGGCTTGATCGACAGCACGTCGGCGCCGGCCTCGTCGACCATCTGATAGCCCGCTTTGGCGAAGGCCTTGGCGAAGATGCGGTCGACGCTCGCGGCGCCCGCGTCGAGCGCGCGGCGGGCATCGGCGTCGCTGATCCGCCCGCCGAGCCCGCGCCGCGTGCTGTTCTGGTCGCGCACCCAATTCTTGCGGAAGGCGACTTCGGCCGGCTCGAGCTTGACCTTGGCGTAGGTGCGGAAGTCGGCGCCGGGCAGCAGATAGAGCGCGTCGATCGACTTGGCCGCGACCCGCGAAAGGCCGTCCCAACTCGCCGGCGGCTGGGCGGCGGGCGCCGGCGCGGCGAGCGCGAGCGCGGCGGCGAGCGACAAGGGCGCGAGAAGGGGGTGGGCTTTCACGCCTCCGTTCTTGCGGGCGCGCCGCCGCCGCCGCCATCGGTAGAAACGCGGAGAAACCGCCATGTTGACGCGCGACCTGGACGCGGCGCGACCGAAGCCGCGCGCGCCGCCGCTGGAGAAACCGGTCCGTGCCCGGGTCAGGCCGGCCACGCCCCGGTTTGCCGCAAGGCCTCGGCCAGCCCGATCCCCGCCGCCACGGCGAGGTTGAGCGACCGGGTCCCCGCCGCCTGGGGGATGCGCACCCGCAGGTCCGCGCGCGCATGCACGTCCGCCGGGACGCCCCGGCTTTCGGAGCCGAACAGGAGCACGTCGCTCGCCTCGAACCGCGCCTCCGGGAGCCCCAGCGCCGCGCCGGTCGTGAACAGGATCAGCCGCCCCTCCAGCCCGGCCAGGAACGCGTCCCACCCGGCGTGGCGGCGGACGTTGGCGATCTCGGCATAGTCCATGCCGGCGCGGCGCAGCGCCCGGTCGCCCCACGGAAACCCCAGTGGCTCGATCAGGTCGAGCGGCACGGCGAGGCACGCCGCGAGCCGCATGATCGTGCCGACATTGCCGGCCTGGTCGGGCTGGTGAAGGGCGAGGCGCATGGCGTTCGTGTAGGCCGGCACGCGAAGGGATGGCACCCTCTCATGGTGCCGGGCCCGGTCCGGTTCGAAGGCGTCCGCGCAAGCCGGCGAGGATGACGGGAGCGGCCGCCGCGGGTAAGCAGCCCGGCGTCGACGACGACGAGGAGGGACCGCCATGGCGCTGACCGTCTGGACCTACGATTGGGTGCCCGGGGGCGAGAAGGGGCCGCGCGGCCTGGTGCGCGACCTGCGCCTGCGCTGGGCGCTCGAGGAAGCGGGCCTGCCTTATGAGGTAAGCAGCACCCCGTTCGACCGCCGCGGGCCCGAGCATCTCGCCCACCAGCCGTTCGGGCAAGTGCCGTTCCTCACCGACGGCGAATTCTCGATGTTCGAGAGCGGCGCGTGCCTGCTCCACATTGCTGCGAAGAGCGACAGGCTGATGCCGCCCGATGCGACCGGCGGGGCGGAGACGCTGCAATGGGTGATCGCCGCGCTCAACTCGATCGAGATGGTGACGGTGCCCTGGTGGGTCCTGTCCTTGTCCGGCGACCAGGACAACAAGCTCGCCGGCTGGGTGAGAAAGCGCCTCGGCCAGCTCGAGACCGTGATCGGCGGCCGCCAATGGCTCGCCGCGTCGCGCTTCACCGTCGCCGATCTGCTGATGGCGGACGTCCTGCGCGTCCCCGCCTTGCGCGCTTTCGCCGCCTCGCCGATCCTCGACGCCTATTTGGAGCGTGTCTGCGACCGCCCCGCCTTCAGGAAAGCCCATGCCGATCAGCTCGCTTACTTCCGCGCGGGCGACGAGGCGAGGGGAGAGGCGTAGGCGCAGGGGGGCTAGTCGCCCGATCCGGCCTTGGCGGGCGGACGAAACGCCTCTTCCAGCGTGCGTTGCAGCGCATAGGCGGCGTCGCTCCAGCAGGAGAGATCCTTTGGCGGGGTCGCGGTGAATCGACCGGTCGCCACCACGAGGATCTGCGGGCCGGCGTTGGTGATGACGATCATCTTCGGGCGCCCGCCATTCCGGCACTCAGGGCTGGTCAAGCCGCTCTCGACAGCGGCGCGGTAAGCCGCCCGGGCGACGGCCAGCCTGCTGCCCGCGAGCCTTCCGGTTATGACGGGCCGCTCAAGGCCGGCCTGGTTGCACACGGGCCGCGCCGCGCGATGCGTCAGGGCGTAACGCCCGGTCCGCAGGTCGAGCCTCACATTCCCGGCCGGACACCATTCCGAATGCTCCACCGTCGCGAGCACCCACGCCGTGCGCCCGAGCCCGGCGGCGTCGGCGGGCGCCGCGGAATGCCCCCCGGAAAGGAAAGCGGCGAGGAGCAAGGAGAGGGTGCCCATCACGCACCGGTAGCGAGCGCCGGCTCCGGCATCAATATCGGCTTGCAGACCCCCCCATTCTGCGGGAGCCTTGCTTTTCGTTCGCTCTATGTTCTATACAGCCCGGATGAGCAGGACCGGCGAATCGGGCGGGGGCCAGCGCCGCATCGGGGCGGCGGCCAAGGCGGCGTTCCTGGCGGCGCTGCGCGGCGGCGCGAGGCGCGAGGACGCCGCGGAGGCGGCCGGCTTCTCGCTGATGGGCTTCTACGGCGCGCGCGGCCGCGATCCCCTCTTCAAGGCGGATTGGGCGGAGGCGCTCGCCGCGCCGGCCGCCGCCGGACGCCGGGTCCGCGCTTATGCGGAAAGGGGGACGGAGCGGGGCGAGGTCCGCATCGCCGCCGCCAACCGCCGCCTCTACCAGCGCCGCCGCCGCCGCCGCCACGTCCGCTTCGACGCTGCCGCCCAGGCCGCCTATCTCGCCCATTTCGCGGCCAACGGCGATTCGCGCGCCGCCGCCGCCGCGGCGGGGGTTCGGTCTCGACCGTCCGCCTCCGTCGCCGCACCGATCCGACCTTCGCCGAGGCCCACAAGCAGGCGCTTTCCGAAGCCTATGACCGTCTCGAGGCCGAGGCGCTTCGCCAGCGCCTCGCCGCGCAGAAGCGCCTCCGCGCCGCGATCGAGGCGGCCCAGCCCGATCCGCCGCCCGAGCTCGCCGCCGAGGCCGCCGCCGAGTTCGACCGGACCATGAAGCTCCTCGCCCGCCTCGAGCGCAAGCCGCGCCGCCCCGACCACCACGGCCCCCGCCACGGCCGCTGGACCTTCGACGAAGCCGTCACCCTCCTCAAAAAGCGCCTCGACGCTCTGGGGGTGCCGTAGAGGGCGGCGTCCGCCCCCCAGATCGTCGCCCTCGGCTTCCTGGGATTGACGCTGATGCTGTTCGCGAACCTGCTGAGGCTCTTCCTCAAGAAGGGCTCGACCGTCCCCAACCGCTTCGGCGGCGCACCCACCGCCTTCTCCTTCGCGGGCTGAGGCGGCCCGAAGCCTTCCGCGCAACCGGCGTCGACCGACGCCGCCGCTCCAAGTGGAGGGGTAGGGGAGAACTAGTCGATCAGACCCCGTACCGGGCACATGCCAGGCACTAAGCTGCCTCAATCAATCCTCGGACCGCTCAGCCAGATGCCGCCACCGACCAAGGGCTCCCCCCCGGGTGCCACCTTCTCCTTCGAATGACTTACCTCTGTAGGTGCCTTGGGCAACAAAAACGGTTTTGGATGACTGAAAAACTGTGACCTTGCATGGCTCGCGCAACACCTCCACAGGGTAGGTAATTGCCCTTCCGTCCGCAACTTTCGCCATGACATCTTACCTCCCGCTTACGTTATACGGTCCAACTCGGTCATCGCATGGTTTGCCCAGTCGCTTTTACTGCAGGCTAGTCCGACAAAAGGGCCACCATCTGTGCTTCCGCCGAGCCGACTAGGCCGCCTTCTTCTCGACCTGCGCTGGTGATGGTTGTACCGCTGGCATGGCGGGTCGCTGATTATCAGCTTCCACTTTCATCCTCCGCGTCAGCTGTGTCAAAAACTCCACCTCCACTGCGCACGAGTGATTCAGACGAGCCTGCTCATTCCTAGCGATAAGCTGTGCCGTTTCGGCGTCGATGATACCGGCCTTTGTCTTGTAGCGCGTGGTCACCATACGCGCCGCCATGGTGCAGAAAGCGATCACCGAGCCCAAGGCGAAACCCCACACCGAGGCGGTGCTTTGCAGAAGCTCTGAGATGATCGCGTACATCATAGGATCCCCACTTCAACGTAGAGACTGACTCACTCAGATAAACGATTCGCTACTGATTCGTTAACCTATCCCCGCAATCTTTACGCAATGGTTCCATCACAGGCGGACGCCTGCAAACTCCTTCATAGGTTTAATGTTTCCCCCACACGCTCTGGCTCAGGGCCACACACTTAGGAAACGCTCTACGGCCGACCTCTAGCGGCCTTCTCCCTTACCTTTTGGGGGCATCTCCGAGGTCTCATAAAAGAGGTTAAGAGTCAATGTACCGATGTGAATTATCCCCAAATCAGGGGATCCGATCGCAGTGGCGACGAGTCGATTAAGTCTTTCATCTAACAAGGTTTTCCTCTGCCTCAGGTGGCGTAATATTCAGGGCATGTGGCGAGTTTTCGCCGGCCGCCGAACATGCGCTTGCCATCAAACAATCATGCCATTGTCAGGCGGCAGAAGCATCGCCAAACGTGACATTTTCGATATCACATCATCCACGGCGAAATGAACCTTCGGACGCCACAGGAACTTTCCAGCCGATTGTGGAGAAATTCGTACTATGTGGGTGGTTGAAGTGGTCCGGAAGGGCTGATCTGTAATCGCAAGGAACGCGGTACGGGCTGCACGATCTCCTTGGATGTCTGTGGCGGCCGCAATCGCCGTAGTGCTAGGCACAAGCGGTACGTACATGTCTGGCGAGATTACAGCGTCTGCGGAATCTTGCGATTTGAAAAGGGAATTGCTGCGTGCGAACGGCCAGAACTGCGGGCCTATCGCAATCTGTCACCTTATATTACGGAAGCGCAGGCGTATTTAGCCTTGGCGCTGACGACGCGCAGCGTGGAGCAACGGCGAGAGTATGCGTATCTGGGTGTGGCCGCCGCGAACACCGCGATCTTAGCGACACCCGCCACGCAAGACGCAAAGGTCGTCCTGCTGCCTTATCCCACCGAGAGGCAGCTCACTAACTACCCCTACATGGCTGCGCTTGCCGACAAGATGTACAAGTTAGACGTGACTTTACTCATTCCCACCTTAAAGGCGCATGACAAGAATTGGGAAGGCAGCTATTCGAGCTTGCCGAGTGCGATAGCGTTTATGATATCGGCGACATGGTCGGTGCGCTGGCCATTCTCTTTGCCATTCTTTCCGTGGGCCTGATTGCTTTTCGCGAATTCCATCAAGTGGCGCTAAGTCGTCGTCCGAAACGATCTGGCTAATCGCGCCGGGATTGTCGGGTACGTGCCACGCCTTTCTCCCTGCCTGGTTGCCCCTGAGGGCGGCGCTGCACCGCCCGCAGGACGGAGGGTGGCGCTTTCATGCATGCGAGGCACTCAAGGTGCCATTCTCCGCTGGTGGAGCGTGAAGCGGACGGGTTGTCCGGGTTCCATCTGATAAGCGGCTCGCAGGCGTGATATCTATGGGACCAATGCCTTTCCCTCTCGGCGTCGCGCCAGCGAAGGGCGCAATCTGGTGCACGCCAGACGCCAAGACGCCAAGATCGCCAAGGTACCCGAAGCCCTTGCCGCGCCCGGCACCCCACCTCGAGCCGACCGCAGATCATCCTTCTTGGCGCCCTTGGCGCCTTGGCGTGAGATCAATTGGTGACGGCTCGAGTGTATGCGGATGTCTCTTCTGTTGCCCCATTGGCGAGCCATGCTCGCGCTAGGCACCACGCTGCCCTGAGGTGATTGCCTTGGCGGCCCTCGCGCTTGCGAGATACTCATCGTTGGAGCGAGAAGTCCGTTCACGGGCGCTCGCTGTTAGGAGCGCAGGAAAGCCCTAGGCAGCACCGCCGTATTCGAATTAAGCTCCTCCAATCTTCGCTAGGGGCAGCGGACGAGGGATGTCAGACGGAGAGTCTTTGTACCCGCTGGAGGTCATCCTCCAGGGAACGCCTGTCGGGCTTCAGTCGAAGAATCCGCTGCGGCGCGACGCGTGGAAGCAGCAAGTCAGGCAGGCGACACTGGAGCGTCAGAAGGCAACCTATGAGTTGGGGTTCCTCGACGAACGCACGCGGGCTGTTACCATCTACTACTTTCCGAGCGCGCCCATGGAGGGCGACGTCGATAATATCGTGAAGTTGATACTGGATGGGATGACGGGGGTCGCCTATCTTGACGATCATGTGGTTGAGCGCGTCGTGGTGCAGAGATTCGAACCAGAAACGGGCTGGGAGTTCTCGGGCCTGACCGACCAATTGGCAGTAGCGTTGGATACTGAGGTACCTGTGGTGTACATTCGCGTGGACGACGATCTGAGCTGGAGGAGGCTGTAATGAGTGCACCGGCTCAGGCTGCTTCATACGAAGCCGAGGCGGAATTCCTGGAGGGTCTGCGGTCCCGGTACGAGGCGGAGGGGTTCTCGTTCACCGTGGCGCCCGACCGCTCGGTCCTGCCGGATTTTCTGACTAGCTACAGGCCTGACGCTGTGGCTCGTAAGCCTGGGCAAAACGTTGCCATCGAGCTGAAGCGCCACCAGGCCCCCTCGACCGAGAGGCGGGTGCAGGACATTCGGCGACTCTTTGAGGGGCATCCTGATTGGCAGTTGCACGTAGCCTATATGAATGCCGGGTCGCTCCAGTCGGTTACCATTCCGACTGCCTCGCCAGAGATCATTCGCATGCAGCTGAATGAAGTCCAGAACCTGAGTGCGCAGGGGCATCACCGGGCTGCGTTCGTAATGGCATGGTCGCTTTTGGAGGCTGCGCTGCAGTCGGTGGATGATGCGGAGGCGAGCAGACCACGAATGCCGGGCACAGTCGTGCAGTCGCTGTCAATGAACGGTTTTATCTCTCCGGAGACCGAGCAACGCCTTAGAGCGCTGATTGAGCTGCGTAACAGGATCGTCCACGGGGACGTCACAGCTGCGCCGACTCCTGAACACGTTGATCTGGTGGCGCGAGCCATCGAGGATACTTTAGCGGTGGATGCAGCATAGCGGGCAGTCTTGGTCGTCCTCCTCAGCATCTTTGCGGCTTTGCGCGAAACAGGCTGTGTCTTTGTCCCGCATATCCCGCGGAAGCTCGCAGCGCCCACTGGGCGGGCTGCCGAGCCCCGCTACGAACCCGCCTCAAAAACACCGTTGGCAAAGGCCGTGCCGCGCGTCTATCAGGCCGCGCAAGCCGCAAGGGGCCTTCCCGGCGCGGCGCTGTGCGGCTCCGCCGGGACCGGCTTCTTGGGTCCAGGGTGGGGCTTTGCGCGCATCCGGTTTGACTCGCTCGAAGGTAAATGATGGCGACGCCCGACGACAACGACCCGCCCGGCTCCGACCACGACGGCGTGCGGCGGCGCGACTTTCTCAATATCGCGGCGGTGAGCGCGGCCGGCGTCGGCGGCGTCGCCTTGCTCTATCCGTTGGTCAACCAGATGAACCCGTCGGCGGACGTGCTGGCGCTCGCCTCGACCGAGGTCGACATCTCGGCGATCAAGCCCGGCCAGGCGATCAAGACGGTGTTCCGCAAGCAGCCCTTGTTCGTCCGCCACCTGACCCCGGCCGAGATCCACGCCGCCAACGCGGTGCCGGTGTCCGATTTGCGCGACCCGCAGACCCTGGCTGACCGCACCAAGCCGGGCAAGGCGATGTGGCTGGTGACGATGGGCGTGTGCACGCATCTGGGCTGCGTGCCCCTGGGCGCCGGCGAGGGCGAGAATCGCGGCCCGTTCGGCGGCTATTTCTGCCCGTGCCACGGCTCGGCCTACGACACCGCGGCGCGCATCCGTAAGGGCCCCGCGCCCAAGAATCTCGAAGTGCCGGACTATAAGTTCAAGTCCGACACGGTGATCACCGTCGGCGAGGTGGCGTAAGATGAGCTTCCCCTGGGCTGAGGAATATAAACCCAACCATCCGCTGATGCGCTGGCTCGACCAGCGCCTGCCGCTGCCGCGCCTCGTCTACGGCGCCGTCGGCGGCGGCTATCCGGTGCCGCGCAACCTCAATTACATGTGGAATTTCGGGGTGCTGGCCGGCCTCGCGCTGACCATCCAGATCGTCACCGGCATCGTGCTCGCCATGCATTACGCGCCGACCGGCGACCATGCCTTCCAGTCGGTCGAGCACATCATGCGCGACGTCAACCAGGGCTGGTTCCTGCGCTACGCCCACGCCAACGGAGCGAGCTTCTTCTTCATCGTCACCTACGTCCACATCTTCCGCGGCATGTATTACGGCTCGTACAAGGCGCCGCGCGAGCTGGTGTGGATGCTCGGCCTCGTCATCCTGCTCCTGATGATGGCGACCGCCTTCATGGGCTACGTTTTGCCCTGGGGGCAGATGAGCTTCTGGGGGGCCAAGGTGATCACCGGGCTGTTCGGGGCGATCCCGTTCGTCGGCGAGCCCATCCAGCAATGGCTGCTGGGCGGCTATGCGCCGGACCAGGCGACCTTGAACCGCTTCTTCTCGCTCCATTATTTGCTGCCGTTCGTGATCGCCGGGGTGATCATCCTCCACATCTGGGCGCTGCACATTCCGGGCTCGTCCAACCCGACCGGGGTCGAGGTGCAGGGGCCGCAGGACACATTGCCCTTCCATCCTTACTACACCGCCAAGGACGGGTTCGGGGCGGGCGTGTTCCTGATCCTGTTCGCGCTGGTCACCTTCTACGCGCCCAATTATCTCGGCCACGCCGACAATTACATCCCGGCCAATCCGCTCTCGACGCCGGCGCACATCGTGCCCGAATGGTATTTCTGGCCGTTCTACGCGATCCTGCGCGCCTTCACGGCGGATTTCATCCTGCCCGCCAAATTGTGGGGCGTGATCGCCATGTTCGGCTCGATCATCCTCCATTTCTTCCTGCCCTGGCTCGACAAGTCGCCGGTCCGCTCGGGGAGCTACCGGCCCCTGTTCCGGATCTTCTTCTGGATCCTGATCGCCGACGTGCTGGTGCTCGGCTATTGCGGCGGCAGCCCGGCGGAAGAGCCGTTCGTGATGATCAGCCAGGTCGCGACCATGTATTATTTCGCCCATTTCCTCATCATCCTGCCCATCCTCTCCGCCGTCGAGCGGCCGCTGCCGCTGCCGCGCTCGATCTCGGAATCGGTGCTGCACGGCGAGGAAGCCGAGGCGAGGCCGGCGGACCTTGGCGGGCTCAGCCCCGCCGCCGTGGAATAAGGGGACAGACGCACATGGTTCGCATCCTCGGCTTCCTTGCCGGCCTCGTCATGGTGGTCGTCGCCGCCTGGTCGTTCGGCCGCGGCGCCTACACCTATCTGACCTCGCCGGCCGAGCCCAACGAGGTCCGCGCCTTCCACGCGGAGCCGCGCGACCTCCAGCTCGCCTCCGACGGCCCGTTCGGCAAATACGATCTGCGCCAGCTCCAGCGCGGCTTCCAGGTCTACAGCGAGGTCTGCTCCTCCTGCCATTCGCTGAACTACGTCGCGTTCCGCAACCTCGAGGATCTCGGCTACAACCAGCCCGAGATCAAGGTGGTCGCCGCCAAGAGCAAGATCGCCGACATCGACCCGAAAACCGGCGATCCGATGGAGCGCCCCGGCATTCCGGCCGATCATTTCCCGAACCCCTTCCCCAACGAAGCCGCGGCCCGCGCCTCGAACAACAACGCGCTGCCGCCGGACCTGTCGCTGATCACCAAGGCGCGCGAGGGCGGCTCCGCTTATGTCTATTCGCTGCTGACCGGCTATCGCGACCCGAAGACCTACCGGAACGAGGAAGGCAAGCCGGTCCCCGCCGACCTTCAGCCGGGGCCGAACCTCCACTTCAACCCGTGGTTCGCGAACCTCAACATCGCCATGCCGCCGCCGCTCAGGTCGGAAGGGCAAGTGACCTATGCCGACGGCACCAGGCCCACCGTCGACCAGATGGCGAAGGACGTCGCCGCCTTCCTGACCTGGACGGCGGAGCCGCGGCTCGCCAACCGCCACCGCGCCGGCCTTGCCAGCCTGATCTTCCTGCTCCTCGCGACCGCGCTCGCCTACATGGCCTACCAGAACATCTGGCACGGCGGGGCGAGCCGGCGGGTGCGGATGACGGGTGCGCTCGACCCGGACAACCAGGCCAGGCGCGACGCGGCCAGCTCCGAAGCGGGCGTCAACCTCTAGCCGACGCCGCGGCCTCGGCGCGTTCACGGGCGGTTCACGGCCCGGAGCGAAGCTTGCTCTCCTCGAACGGCGCTATGGGGAGAGTAGCGATGACGAGCCCACGCCTGCGCGCCGCCGCGCTCGCCGCCGCGGCGGCCTTCGCCCTCGGCGCCTGCGCCTATGATCCTTACGGCGGCCATGGCGGCTACGGCAGCCTGTCGGTCGGCTATGGCGACGGCTGCGATCCCTATGGGGGCGGCTGCTATTATGGCGGTGACGGCTACGGCTATGACGACCCGTGGTACGGCTGGTACGGCGGCTATTATTATCCCGGCATCGGCGCCTACATTTACGACCGCTACGGCCATCGCCGCCATTGGGACGACGACCACCGCCGCTATTGGGAGGGGCGCCGCCACCATTATCAGGGCCGTGACTGGGGCGATCGCCGCTGGGAGCGCTGGGACGGCTTCAGGACCCGCCAGGAAGGCAATTGGAGCGACCGGCGCGGCGCGTCGCAATATCGCGACGACCGCAGCTCGGCGCAGCCCTGGAACGAGCGCCAGGGCCCGCGCCGCTGGCGGGGCACTAGCGACGGCCAATCCGGCCGCCGCCACTGGCAAGGCTCGCAGGGCGCGCGCTCGACCGAGTCGGCGCCGCCCGCGACAAGCCCGCCTTCCTCTCCCCGCGGCTCAGGCGGCGGAGGCCGCCACGGCGGCGAGGGCCACGGCGGTGAAGGCCATCATGGCGGCGAAAGCCACGGCGGGGAGGGCCGTCACGGCGGCGAAGGGCGCGGCCACACGCCTCACTCCAGGCCTGACTGAACCGTCAGGGCGCCGGCCTCCGGCGCATCAGCACGATCGAGGTGAAGCTGAGCACGGCGACGTCGTCCTGGTTGGTCACCGTCGTCGCCGAGCGGAACGAACCGATTTCGGGCTTGCTGCGCGAGGGGCGGATCTCGACGATGGTCGAGCGGACGTGCAGCGTGTCGCCGGGATAGACCGGTTTCAGCCAGCGCAGCTCGTCGATCCCGGGTGAGCCGAGCCCGGCCTGCTCCTCGCGCACGACGTGGCGGGCGATCACCGCCATCACCATCGCGCAGGTGTGCCAGCCGCTGGCGGCGAGGCGCCCGAAATGGGTCTTGGCCGCCGCCTCGTCGGAAAGGTGGAAGGGCTGCGGGTCGTATTTGCGGGCGAAATCGAGCACTTCCTCGCGCGTCACCTCATAGGAGCCGAAATAGGTCTGCGCGCCCAGCTCCAGGTCTTCGAGATAGATCATTTGCGCTTCCCTTGCCGAGGCGGCACGGGTCTAGTGACAGCCCCTGTACGCCCTGCCAAGCCGCCCGGGCGCCCCCTTTGCCGCGAGGTTCGATGAGACTGAAGCACGCCTTTGCCGCCTTCCTCGCTTTGGCCGCCTGCGCGGCGCCGGGCGCAGCGCGAAAGCCCGCGGCGCCGGTCAGCGTCGAGATCGTCGCCTTCAACGATTTCCACGGCGCGCTCGAGCCGCCCCGGCTGGCGGTGACGGCGACCGCGCCCGACGGCAAGCCGGTCCGGGTCCCTGCCGGGGGCGCCGCTTTTCTCGCCTCCGCCGTCGCCCGGCTGCGCGCGGCGCACGCCAACTCGATCCTCGTCGCGGCCGGCGACCTGATCGGAGCCTCGCCCCTGGTGTCGGCCGAGTTCCTAGACGAGCCCACCGTCCTCGCTTTGAACCGCCTCGGCCTCGATCTGGCCGCGGTCGGCAATCACGAGTTCGACCGCGGCAGCGGGGAATTGCTGCGCATGCAGAGGGGCGGCTGCGAACGCTACACGGTGCGCGTGCCTTGCCGGCTCGACCGTTTCCCGGGCGCGCGCTTCACCTATCTTGCCGCCAACGTGATGAATGGGGACGGCTCGACGATCTTTCCCGCTTACGCGATCCGCGGCTTCGGCAGCGGCAAGCGCCGCGTGCGCATCGGCTTCATCGGGCTGACGCTCAGGCAGACGCCCACCCTGGTGACGCCGGCCGGCGTGAAGGGCCTCCGCTTTGCGGATGAGGCCGCCACCATCAACGCCTTGGTGCCGCGTCTGAGGGCCGAGGGCGCCGACGCGATCGTCGTGCTCATCCACCAGGGGCTCTCGACCAAGGTGGGTTATGACGACCATAGCTGCGGCGGCGTCGACGGCGACCTGCTGCCGGTGCTCGCGCGCCTCGATCCGAGCATCGCCCTGGTCGTCTCCGGCCACACCCACAATGCCTATATTTGTAACTATGGCCGGATCGACCCGAGCCGGCCGTTCCTCGTCACCAGCGCGGGCAAATATGGCACGCTGCTGACTGAGATCCGGCTGGCGATCGATCCGGCGGCGCGGAAGATCGTCTCGCGCCAGGCGCACAACCTCATCGTCCAGGGGGAGGGCTTCACCGACGTCACCGGGCCCGTCGCGATCAGCGGCGGCTTCCCCCGCTACCCGCCCGACCCCGCCGTCGCGGCTCTGGTCGCGCGCTACGCCGCCGCCGCCGCGCCGATCAGCGCGCGGGTGGTCGGCCGGCTGCCGGGGCCGGCGCTGAGGGACGAGGCCGCGGGCCATGAATCGGTGCTGGGGGACCTCGTCGCCGACGCCTTCCTCGCCGCGACGCGCGCGCCCGAGGCGGGCAACGCCCGCATCGCCTTCACCAACTCGACCGGCGTGCGCACCGACATCGTCCCGGCCGCGGACGGCAGCGTTACCTACGGGCAATTGTTCGCGGTCCAGCCGTTCGCCAACAGCCTCGTCGTGCTCAGCCTGACCGGGCGGCAGCTACGCGCCTTGCTCGAGCAGCAATTCGCGAGCGGCACCAACACGCCGGCCCACCCCGCCTTGCTGCAGCCCTCGCGCGGCTTCTCCTACAGCTATGACCTCGGCCGTCCGGCCGGCGCGCGCATCCTCGACATCAAGCTGGACGGAGAGCCGGTGCGGGACGAGGCGGTCTACCGCGTCGCCACGAACAACTTCCTGGCCAGCGGCGGAGACAATTTCACCGTCTTCACCCAAAGCGTCGCCCCAGTGGGCGGGCCGCTCGATGTCGACGCGCTGGAACGCTACATCGCCGCCGGAATGGCGAGCTCGCTCCCGGCGCCGAACCGCACGAGGCGGTTGTCGCCGCCCTGACCGGGGCCAGCCCCTGCCGGCATGGGCGGGATGTGGTGATCCAGAAGTCTCTCCCATCCACGACGCTGGTTGAATCTCTACGGCAGCATGGGCCCCAGCCTGCGCTGGGGCGACGGGAAGGGCCAGGCTCTCGTTTTGGGGTGAAGGCCCGGAGCCATCCGTCGCCCCAGCTGCGCTGGGGCGACGGGGAAGGGCAGGCTCTCGTTTTGGGGTGAAGGGCCGGGAGCCATCCGTCGCCCCAGCGAAGGCTGGGGCCCATGCTGAATCGGCGCCGTCACCGACGCACGCGGGCTCTCCCCATCCACGAGGCCGGTCGAATCTCTACGGCAGCATGGGCCCCAGCCTGCGCTGGGGCGACGGTTTTAGCCCCGGCCTAACCAAATCGCAGGTCAGCAGGAGGCCCCAGCGCCGCACATGGCGACCGCGCCTGGCACGGAAGACTGTTCAGACGTTGAACCGGAACAGCATCACGTCGCCGTCCTGGACGACATAATCCTTGCCCTCGGAGCGCATCTTGCCCGCTTCCCTGGCGCCCGCCTCGCCGCCGCAGGCGACGAAATCCGTGTAGGCGATCGTCTCGGCGCGGATGAAGCCGCGTTCGAAGTCGGAATGGATGGCGCCGGCGGCCTGAGGCGCGCGGGCGCCTTTCTCGACCGTCCAGGCGCGCGCTTCCTTGGGTCCGGCGGTGAAGAAGGTGATGAGGTGGAGCAGGTCGTAGCCGGCGCGGATGACGCGGGCGAGGCCGGTCTCCTCGAGGCCGAGGTCGGCGAGGAACTCGCCGCGGTCCTCGCTCGCCATGGTGACGATCTCCGCCTCGATCGCCGCGGAGACGATGACGGCGCGGGCGTCCTCGGCCTTGGCCTTGGCGAAGACGCGGGCGCTGTGCGCATTGCCCTGGGCGGCTTCCCCCTCGTCGACGTTGCAGACGTAGAGGACCGGCTTGGCGGTGAGCAATTGCGCGCGGTCGAGCGCCAGTTTCTCCTCGGCGTCGCGGGGCGATGTGAGGCGGGCGGGCTTGCTGTCGCGCAGCAGGTCGAGCGCCTGGCCGAGGACCGACGCCTGCACCTTGGCGTCCTTGTCGCCCTGCTGCGCCTTCTTGGCGAGCGCCGGCACGCGCTTCTCCAGGCTGTCGAGGTCGGCGAGCATCAGCTCGGTCTCGACCGTCTCGGCATCGGCGATGGGATCGATGCGGCCCTCGACGTGCGTGACGTCGCCGCCCTCGAAGCACCTCAGCACGTGGACGATGGCGTCGACCTCGCGGATGTTGCCGAGGAACTGGTTGCCGAGCCCCTCGCCCTTCGAGGCGCCGCGCACCAGCCCGGCAATGTCGACGAACTCGAGCTGGGTCTCGATCTCCTGCGCCGATTTGGCGATGCGGGCGATCTCGTCGAGGCGCGGGTCGGGCACGGCGACGCGGCCGACGTTCGGCTCGATCGTGCAGAAGGGATAATTGGCCGCCTGCGCCGCGGCGGTCTCGGTCAGCGCGTTGAAGAGCGTGGACTTGCCGACGTTAGGAAGGCCGACGATGCCGCAGCGGAAACCCATTTCGAAGCCTTGCGAGGAGAAAGAAGGGGCCCGATAGAGGCTCGCGCGCGCTCACGCCAGCCCGGCGAGGAATCGCGCCGC
>JBJMTY010000305.1:0-5314 GCA_045811445.1 Allosphingosinicella sp.
CCGACCGCATCGCCGGCTGGCCCGCTTTGGCCCAGCTGCCGTTCTACGTGGCGGCGGGGATCGTCTGGATCCTGCCCCTGAAGCCGCTGCTGCGCTGGATGGAGACAGGGAAGTGGCGCCGCTGAAAGGCACCCTCGTCCTCCCTGTGGAGCGAAGCGCCATGGGGAGGGGGGTGTAGGCGGGTCGGCAGTCCGGGGGACTGCCGAGAGCCGGAACCGGCTGCGCAGCAGCCGTCGGGCGAAGCATGGTGGAGGGGCTATTCTGACTCAGTGAGCCCCTCCACCGCACTGCGGTCCCCCTCCCCATCGCCTGCGGCGACAGGGAGGACTGAAGGTCGATACACGCTAGATCTGCATCTGGCTGCCGAGCTCGACGACGCGGTTGGTGGGCAGCTTGAAGAATTCCATGGCGCTTTCCGAGCTCTTGAGCATCGAGGCGAACAGCCGCTCGCGCCACAGCGCCATGCCCGGTCCTTCCGGTAGGCGATCAGCTTCTGCCGCCCGAGGAAGAAGCTGGTGCTCATCATGTCGAACGGAGCGCCGCAGGTCCGGACGCCGGCGAGGTCGCGCGGGACGTCGGGCTCTTCCACGAAGCCGTAATGGCCGGCCGCCTGGGCACCTTCAATTCACGATGTCAAAGAGCCAACGAATCAGTCCGTCTATCATGATAGGATAATTCCTATCTGTCAAGAACAAAAATAGATCGGCCTATCGCGAACTACCTTTTGGGGGTAACCCGCGCCGACGATCGGCGAGTGAGGAGGAATGGCGCGAGTGACGGGACTTGAACCCGCGACCTCCGGCGTGACAGGCCGGCGCTCTAACCAACTGAGCTACACCCGCGTGGGAAGGCCGGCGAACTAGGCGAGGGTCGCCGGGCTGTCAACCGAGGCTCCTGCCCTCGTCGCAAAAACGCCTCCGCTATCCCGGATGCTCGTCGGGCGGGGCCCCGGTGAGGGTGCCTTCCTCGAACAGGAAGCCGGCGATGTCGGGCTTGCCGGCGGCGTCGAGCACGGTCTTGAGGATGATCAGCAGGGGCACGGCGAGCAGCGCCCCGGTCGTCCCCCACACCCACGCCCAGAAGCTCAGCGAGAGGAGGATGAGCAGGGGGTTTATGGTCAGCCGGCGGCCGACGAACATCGGCGTCAGCAGGTTCGCTTCGACAAGGTGCAGGCCGACGAACGCCACCGCCGGCAGCAGCGCGTAGGAGGGGTGGCTGAAGGTCATCAGCCCGCCCACCGCGAGCAGCAGCGCCGAGGCGATCGGCCCCAGATAGGGAATGTAGTTGAGCACCGCGACGATGCCGCCCCACATCAAAGGCGTCGGCATGCCGAGCAGCCAGAGGACGAACGCGGCCACCGCGCCCAGGGCCAGGTTCACGAGGGTGATGGTGCCGAGATAGGTGGAGGTCGCGTCGACCATCTGCTGGATCGCCCGCGCCGTCGTCATGGCCCCTTCGAAGCTGCCGCGCCCGGTGATGGTGTGGCGCCGCATCCGCGTCCAGCCCGACAGGAAGAAGAAGATCACCAGCACCGCGAAGAACATCTGGATCGCCGCGTGCGGGGCCGAGGTGGCGATGATGTCGAGGAGCGAATTGGGCGGCTCGACCGTGACGGTGCGGACCGGGCGGTGGTTGGTGCCGAGCTGGCGGACGACGTCGTCGAAAAAGCGCTGGAGCTGCGAATAGACCTTCATCAGCGGCGCCAGCGTCTCGCGGATGCGGCCGATCCGCTCGGGCAGCAGCCGCACCCAGTCGGTCGCCGGCAGCACGATCGAGGCGACGGCGATGTTGGCGACGGCGAGGAACAGCACCACGCAGGTGAAGGCGGCGACCGTCGAGGGCAGGCCGCGCCGCTCCAGCCATTCGAGCATCGGCACCAGGGCGATGGCGATGACGAGGGCGGCGGTGACGGGCAGGAAGAATTCCGCCCCTTCCCTCAGGGCGAACGGAATGGCGAGGACCAGCCCGGCCCCGGCGATCAGGGTCAAGGCGGCGAGCAGGCGGTCGCGGCGGAACGCGGTTTCCCGTGTTTCCGCGATGCCCGCCGGGTCTGCAGGTGGCCCCGCCGGGTCTGCCGGCGGCCCCGCCGCCTCGGCGCCCGCGTCCGCCGGATCCACTCGCCTCATCCGCACCTCGTTGAAAAGCTTTATCAAGATTGGTTAGCGGCGTTGGTGAAAGCGCCGTTAACCGTTTCTTATCTCTCGGAGCCGCATTTAGCACCCTCATTGCTCTTGGGGGGCTATATGCGCGTTCGTCGCCGGCTCGCCGGCTCATTGCCACATGTCGGAGCCGCCGCGAAGCTCGCGGCCGCCACCGCCTGCGCTTTCGGCCTCGCCTCGGCGGCGCGCGCCGCCGGCACGCCGGCCGGCACCGACATCGTCAACACCGCGCACGCCACCTACGACGTGCCGGGCTCGACTCCCGCGACCGTCGATTCGAACACCGTCACCATCAAGGTGGACGAGCTGCTCGACGTCTCGGTCGCCTGGCGCGAGCCGTCCGACGTCGCCACCGCGCCCGGGCTCGCCAACCAGATCGTCAGCTTCACCGTGACCAACGGCGGCAACGGCCAGGAAGCGTTCGCGCTCGCCCCGGTCCATGCCGGCGGCGGCGATTTCGATCCGGTGGTCACGTCCTTGGTCCTCGACACCAACGGCAATGGCAGCTTCGATCCCGGAGTCGACACGCTCTACGTGCCGGGCGGCAACGATCCGGTGCTGGCGCCCGACCAGTCGGTCGTCGTTTTCCTGCTCGCGACCATGCCCGGCGGCCTCGCCGATGGCAATCGCGGCCGCATCGACCTCAGCGCGACCGCGAAGACCGGCGCCGGCGCGGCCGGAACCAGCTTCGCCGGCGCGGGCGACGGCGGCGGCAACGCCGTAATCGGCCTCACCGGCGCCAAGGCGCAGCACGAAGCCTGGTACGCCGTCCACAAAGCGAGCCTCGCCTTCGTCAAGACGGCCAGCGTCGCCGATCCCTATGGCGGCACGACCCAGGGGCCGGGCGCGATCGTCACCTACACGCTCACCGCGACGGTGAGCGGCAGCGGCAGCCTCGCCAACGTCGCCATCGCCGATCCGGTGCCGGCCGGCACCACCTACAAGGCCGGCAGCCTCAGCCTCGACGCCGCCGCGCTCAGCGACGCCGATGATGCCGACGCCGGCAAGTTCACCGGGTCCGGCATCGCCGTCAGCCTCGGCACCCTCGCCGCGGGCACCACCCGCATCGTCAAATTCCAGGTCAAGATCGATTGAGAAAGGCCAGCCCGATGAAGTTCCTGATCGCCGCCGCTTTCGCCCTTTTGCTCGCGCCCGCTGTCCAGGCGGCGAACAATGTCAGCCTGGCGAGCCATGTCAGCGTCGAGCGGACCCGGCCCGGCCCGGACGGCAAGCCGCGCGTGGTGCGCGAGGAGCCCAAGCTGGTGACGCCGGGCGACAGGCTCGTGTTCGATCTTTCCTATCGCAACCAGGGCGCCCAGCCGGCGACCGGTTTCGTCATCACCAATCCGATCCCGCCCTCGGTCGCCTTCGCCGGCACCGACAGCCCGGGCGCGATCTTCTCCGTCGACGGCGGCAAGAGCTGGGGCCCGCTCGCCTCGCTGCGCGTGCCGGCGGCGGACGGCAGGACCCGCCCCGCGGGGCCGGCCGACGTCACCCACGTCCGCTGGGCCTTCACCAGGGCGATCCCGGCGGGCGCCAGCGACCAGGTAAGCTTTCGAGGCGTCGTCAAATAGCCTCAACCCCGCAAGTGAGCGCCGGCGGGGGGGATAAGGGCGCTCGAAGGATCGATTGAGGACATGCCATGACCAGGACCAAGCGATTGTTCGCTTCCGCCAGCGTGCTGGCGGCGGCGGCCGTCTCCGCCTCCCCCGCCTTCGCGGCGGGGACGGCGTCGGGAACCAGCATCACCAACACCGTCTTGCTCGACTATCAGGTCGGCGGGGTCAGCCAGACCCAGCTCAGCGCCACCGACAGCTTCGTGGTCGACCGCAAGGTCGTCGTGTCGGTGTCGGAGGTCGGCTCGGCCACCACCCAGGTCGGTCCCGGCCAGGCGGTGGCGGTGACCACCTTCCAGGTTACCAACGGCTCGAACGCGGCGATCGACGTCGCCCTCGCCGCCACCCAGCTTACGGGCGGGACGGCGGCGCACGGCGGCACCGACAATTTCGACGTGAACACCGTCAAGATCTACGCCGACACCAACACCAACGGCAGCTACGATGCCGGCACCGACCTGCAGATCAGCTATGTCGACCAATTGGCCGCGGACGGATCGAAGACGGTGTTCGTCGTCGCCGCAGTGCCGATCGGCCGCGCCACCGGCGACGTCGCCGGCATCAAGCTGACCGGCATCGCCTCGGAGGCGACCGCCGCCGGCTCGCTCGGCGCGACCATCGCGGCGACCAGCACGGCCAACACCGCCAACACGGTCGACACCGTCCTCGCCGACACCAATGCGGCCAACGGCAACACCGCCTATGACGGAATCGACTTCGCCTTCGACGATTATACCGTGCTCGCCGCGGCGTTGAGCGTGACCAAGACCAGCCGGGTCGTCAGCGACCCGGTCAACGGCACGACCAACCCCAAGGCGATCCCCGGCGCGACGGTCGAATATTGCGTCGCCGTCGCCAATGCGGCGGGCAGCGCGACCGCGACCAGCATCGCCGTGTCGGACGATTTGCCGGCGGCGACGACCTTCGTCGCCTCGTCGATCAAGGTCGACGGGACGGTAACCGGCGCGACCTGCAACGCGGACGGCACCGCCGGCGGCAATTACGCCAGCGGCACGGTGACCGGCTCGCTGAGCAACGTCGCCGCCGGGGTCACCCGCACGCTCGTCTTCCGTGTCACCGTGAACTGAGCGAGAAGGAGAGGCGGGCGCCCCGGCGCCCCCTCTCCCGCCTTTCCGATGGCTCCTTGGACCGGCAAAAGCCGGGCGATGCTCGTCGCCCTGCTGGCGGCGATCGCCGCCTCTCTCGCGCCCGCGGGCGCGGGACGCGCGGCCGCGTCCGCGGGCCGGACCGTGTCCAGCGTGGCGACCATCGAGTGGGACGAGGGCGGCAAGCGGCTGCGCCTCGAATCGAACCGCGTCGATCTTCTCGTCGAGGCGGCGAGCCGCCCCGTCTCTCTCGCCGCCTACCGCTTCGCCGCCACCGGCGGCATGTCCGCCGCGATTGCCGCGCCGCGCTGCGGCAACGCGCCGGCCACCCTCGCCGCCGCCTGGCGCACCATCCCCCTCGCCCCAGCGCGCCTCGCCCCGGCCGAGCGCATCCAGGCCGGCGAGCCCTTGCTCCTCGTCCTCGACCATGCCG
>JBJMTY010000306.1:0-1926 GCA_045811445.1 Allosphingosinicella sp.
CGTCGGCCAGGAGCATTACGAGACCGCCCGCGCCGTCCAGGAGATCCTCCAGCGCTACAAGTCGCTGCAGGACATCATCGCCATCCTCGGCATGGACGAGCTTTCGGAAGAGGATAAGCTGACCGTCAGCCGCGCCCGTAAGATCCAGCGCTTCCTCTCCCAGCCCTTCCACGTCGCCGAGGTGTTCACCGGCATTCCGGGCAAGTTCGTCCAGATCGAGGACACGGTGCGCTCGTTCAAGGCGGTGGTCGACGGCGAGTACGACCATCTGCCCGAGAGCGCCTTCTACATGGTCGGCGGCATCGAGGAAGCGGTCGAGAAGGCCCAGCGCCTCGCCGCCGAGGCGGCGTAAGCCGGCATGGCCGACCTTCGTTTCGAGCTCGTCACCCCCGAGCGGCTGGTCCGCTCGGAAGCGGTGTTCATGGTCGTGGTGCCGGGCAGCGAGGGCGATTTCGGCGTCCTCGCCGGCCACGCGCCCTTGATGTCGACGCTGCGCAACGGCGACATCGCCGTCTACCGCACCAGCTTTGGCGACACGCCCGAGCGCATCCCGGTCGAGGGCGGCTTCGCCGAGGTGAGCGCCGCCGGCCTCACCATCCTCGCCGAGCGCGCCGGCGCGGAGACCGACGCCTAGCGATTGCCCCGCCTCGCCGGCCGGTTTCCGCCCGGTTAGGCAATTGTCAAAGTTTCCCTTCTATTCACCAGCCCGACCAATGAGCAGGGCAAGGGTTACTGACGCATGAGTGCTTTCGGCAGGCGCGGCGGAGCGGGCACCAACGGCGGCGGCAGGCCGAGCTTCGGCGTCGCGCGGCCGATGAAGGGCGTCGTCGGCGGCGGCGGCGGCCCGGCGGGCCCCGGCCCGCTGGACGGCGGCGACCAGTTCCCGCCGATCGACCCGATGGAGTTCGGCGCCCCGGCCGAGGATTTCGCCATACCCGGCGAGCGCAACCCCGACGCCATGTCGCGCCTCGCCGAGCGCCAGGCCGCGTCCTCCGAAGCGCCGGTGAGCCGCAACGAGGGCTTCGAGGCCTCGATCCACCGCATCAAGGAGCAGGTGCTGCCGCGCCTGCTCGAGCGGGTCGACCCGGAAGCGGCGGCGACGCTCAGCAAGGACGAGCTCGCCGAGGAGTTCCGCCCGATCATCGGCGAGGTGCTGGCCGAGCTCAAGATCAACCTCAATCGCCGCGAGCAGTTCGCGCTCGAGAAGGTGCTGGTCGACGAATTGCTCGGCCTCGGCCCCTTGGAAGAGCTCCTGAACGACCCCGAAATCTCCGACATCATGGTCAACGGCCCGAACCAGACCTTCGTCGAGAAGAAGGGCAAGCTCATGGTCGCGAACATCCAGTTCCGCGACGAGGAGCATCTGTTCCAGATCGCCCAGCGCATCGTCAACAAGGTCGGCCGCCGCGTCGACCAGACGACGCCGCTGGCCGACGCCCGCCTCCAGGACGGCAGCCGCGTCAACGTCATCGTGCCGCCGCTCTCCTTGCGCGGCACCGCCATCTCGATCCGCAAATTCTCCGAAAAGCCGATCACCGTCGACATGATGAAGAATTTCGGCTCGATGTCGGAGAAGATGGCGACCTGCCTCAAGATCGCCGGCGCCAGCCGCTTCAACGTCATCATCTCGGGCGGCACCGGCTCGGGCAAGACGACGATGCTCAACGCCCTCTCGAAGCTGATCGACCCGGGCGAGCGCGTCATCACCATCGAGGACGCCGCCGAGCTTCGCCTCCAGCAGCCGCACTGGCTGCCGCTCGAGACGCGGCCGCCCAACCTCGAGGGCCAGGGCGCGATCACCATTCGCGACCTCGTCATCAACGCGCTGCGTATGCGGCCGGACCGCATCATCCTGGGCGAAATCCGCGGCAGCGAGTGCTTCGACCTGCTCGCCGCGATGAACACCGGCCACGACGGCTCGATGGC
>JBJMTY010000307.1:0-8972 GCA_045811445.1 Allosphingosinicella sp.
GCCGTCGATCAGCGGCACCCGCATCGACCAATCCTGGGTCATCCGCGCCAGCGCGTCGTAGATCGAGGCGTCGCCGTGCGGGTGGTATTTACCCATGACGTCGCCGACGAGGCGCGCCGATTTGCGATAGGGCCGCCCCGCGACGAAGCCCGCCTCGTGCGCGCCGAAGAGGATGCGGCGATGCACCGGCTTCAGCCCGTCGCGCACGTCGGGAAGCGCGCGCGCGACGATCACCGACATGGCGTAATCGAGGTAGGAGGTCTTCATCTCGTCGACGATGGAGACGGGCGAGATGTCGCTGTTTTCGATGGTCGGCGGTGCGCTGGCCAAGGGAGGTTCCTGTTCTCTTGTCGTGGGGCGCGAGGCGCGCGCCTGGGGGAAGATCGAAGCCTAGCCGATGGCAAGGCCGGGCGCCACCCCGCGCGCGTACGCACGTACGTACGCGCGCGAGGAGCACGGCCCCTAGATAGTCACGATCTCGAGAAGCGCCACCTCGCCGCGTCTGAGCCTTCCGGGTCGAAGGCGTAGCCGTCGCTGTCGAAGCCCTTGAGCGCTTCGGGGTCGGACAGGCGATGCTCGCACAGATAGCGCGCCATCATGCCGCGGGCGCGCTTGGCGGCGAAGGTGTTGAAGCGGAGCCCGCCTGGCCCTTCCTCGCGAAAGTCGATTTCGATGACCCGGACCCGGTCGGGGAGCAGGCCCCCGACGGCGCGCCAATATTCGCGGCTGGCGAGGTTGACGACGATCCCGTCCTCGGCGTCGGCCGCCAGCGCCTCGGCGATGCGTCCGCCCCAGAAACGATAGAGGTCGGCCGCACGGCCGGGCGCCCAGCGCGTGCCCATTTCGAGCCGGTAGGGACGGATCTCGTCGAACGGTCGGAGCAGGCCGTAGAGGCCGGAGAGGATGCGGACATGGTCCCCGGCGAAGCGCAGCGCGGGCTGGTCGAGGCTGCGCGCCTCGAAGCCGGCATAGACGTCGCCGGCGAAGGCGAAGAGGGCGGGCCGCCGCGGCGCGTCGGGGAAGTCGCGGAAGCGCGCCGCGTTGAGCTCGGCCAGCGCGTCTGAAATGTGCATCAGCGCGCCGAGCCTGCCGCGGCCGAGCCGCGCGGCGCGGGCCGCCAACGCCTCCGCTTCGCCCTCGAAGCGGGGGCGCGCCGTCTCCACCGGGGGAAGCGGGCGCTCGAAGTCGAGCCGCTTGGCGGGGGAGAGGATGGCGAGCATGGAACGAACCTCGGTAGCGGCCGCCGGGCGCGGCTGTCAAACCCTTGACGGACAAGGTCTTTTCATGCTGTTTTTCCGTGACTTGCGGTTCAAGGCCGGTTCAGCGCCGCTGCCCTAGAAAGTGGCTGCGTTTGGCGGTAGAGGCCGCCCGACACGCTCTTCAACCACGGGTCGCGCGCGTTCGCCTGCCGCGGCCAACAGGAGGCCCGCCTTGATCCACTCCGTTTCCCGCCTCGCGCTCGGCGCGGCCCTGGCCCTGGCCGGCGCGTCGGTCGTCGCCACCGCTCCCGCCTTCGCCAAGGCGCCGCCGGCCGCCGCCGCCGCGCCGGCCCCGCGCAAATACAACCTCACCAAGGAAGAGCGGGCCGCGATGGGCCCGGTGCAGAAGGCGATCGTGGCGAAGGACTGGGCCGCCGCCCAGGCCGCGCTCCCCGCCGCCCAGGCCGCCGCCACGTCTGCCGACGGACGCTATGTGATCGGCCAGTTCAAGCTCCAGATCGGCATCGGCACCAACAACGAGGCGATGCAGGCCGAAGCGGTCGACGCGCTCATCGCCAGCGGCGGCGCCGAGGCCTCCGAGCTGCCCGCCCTCTACCGAAACCAGGGCGCGCTCGCGCTGCGCGCCAGCCCGCCCAACGTCGCCAAGGCCGAAGCGGCCTTCGCCAAGGTGGTCGAGCTCAACCCGACCGACACCGACGCGATCGTCAATCTCGCCAAGATCAAGTCGGACGCGCGCAAGCCGCAGGAAGCGGTCGCCCTCATCGACCGCGCCATCGCGGCGAAGAAGGCCGCCGGCCAGCCGGTCGACGAGACCTGGTACAAATATGCCCTGAAGCTCGCCTACGACAATAAGCTCAACGCCCAGGCGATCCGGATCAGCCGCGATCTCGTCGCCGCTTACCCGACCAAGGAGAATTGGCGCGACGCCTTGCTCATCTACCGCGACGACGGCAATCTCGACCCGGCCGGCCGGCTCGATCTGCTGCGCCTGATGCGCGCCTCCAAGTCGCTCGCGGGCGAGCGCGACTGGTACGATTATGCCGACGCGGTCAACAATGCGGGCTTCCCCGGCGAGGCCAAGGCGGTGCTCGACGAAGGCGTCTCGCTGCGCATGATCGACCCCAAGAAGCAGGCCTTCGCCGATCTGATGCGGGTCGCCACCAGCCGCCTCGCCGCCGACCGCGCCTCGCTGTCGGCCGACGCCGCGCGGGCACTGGCCTCGGGCACCGGCACCGCCGTCCTGAAGATGGGCGACGCATATTACGGCTATGGCGATTACGCCAAGGCGGCCGAATTCTACCGCGCGGCGATGACCAAGGGCGGCGTCGACGCCGGCACCGCCCAGCTCCGGCTCGGCATGTCGCTGGCCCAGGCCGGCGACCGTGCCGGCGCCGAGACCGCGCTCCGCGCCGTCACCGGCCAGAAGGCGGACCTCGCCGCTTATTGGCTGGCCTGGCTCGCCCAGCGCGGCTGACCTCGCGCGGCGAAGAGAAAGAGGGGCGTCCGGCCGGTCCGGGCGCCCCTTTTTCGTCGCCTCGGCCTTCCGTCCCGCGTCCCATATTGCGACGCGGCCCTTTTGCGGCCTTGCGAGGCCGCGCGCCGGCGCGTTAACGATTGCCGGCCGCGTCTTTCGCGGGGCCGCTCTTTACCGAGGACGATTGGGTTGCGCTTCGACGACATGATCGCGACGGTGCTGGCGCAGCGCGAGGACGGCCCCTCGGCGCTGGCCGCGAAGTGGCGCCAGCTCGTCGATCTGCTCGCCCAGCGGCGCGGCGAGGCGCCCGGCGAGGCGCTTGCCTGGCTCGCATCCCGCCGCGGCGAAGTGCCCGCCGCCGAGCGCGCTGCCGCCGCCGCCGCTCTGGCCGGGCGTCGGGTGGCGCCGGACGTGCTGACCTTCTTCGCCGACGACGATCCGCGAGTCGCCGGCCCGCTCCTCTCCACCGCGCGCCTCACCGGCGCCGAGTGGGTGGCGTTGCTGCCCTCGCTGACCCCGACGGCGCGCGCCTTCCTGCGCCACCGCCGCGATCTGCCCCGCGAGGTCGAGCGGGCGCTGGCCGGCTTCGGCGCCGCCGATTTCGCGCTCGCCGGCACCGTCGCCGCCGCCCCGGGGCGGGCGAGCCCGTCGATCGAGCAGAGCGAGACCCAGATTCGCGACCTCGTCGCCCGGATCGAGAATTTCCGGCGGCGCCGCGGCGTCGTCCCGCCCGCCGCGCCGTCCCCCGACGCGCCGGTCGAGGCGTTCCACTGGGAGACGGGCCCCGACGGCACCATCCTGTGGATCGACGGCGCGCCGCGCGGGCCTCTGGTCGGCCAGTCGATCGCCTCGATCGCCGAGCGCGGCCAGTTCGGCGTCGACGGCCAGGCGGCGGGCGCCTTCGAGAAGCGCGCGCCGTTCCGCGACGCCCGCTTCAGCGTCGCCGGCGGCGGCGCCGCCTCGGGCGACTGGCGCATCTCGGGCGTGCCCTTCTTCGATCCCGGCCAGGGCCATTTCCTCGGCTATCGCGGCAGCGCCCGCCGGCCCCGGGTCGACGAGGTCGCCCGCGCCGAGCCGGGCGCGGCCGAGGCGAAGGCCGGCCTGTTCGGCACCGACCTCCCGCCCGACGCGCTTCGCCAGCTCATCCACGAGCTGCGCACGCCCCTCAATGCGATCATCGGCTTCGCCGAGATGATCGAGGGCCAATATATGGGCCCGGCGGCCAGCGGCTATCGCAGCCGCGCGGGGACGATCATGGAGCAGGCGAAGGGCCTCCTCTCCGCCGTCGACGACCTCGACACCGCCGCCCGCATCGAGACCCGCCGCCTCCAGCTCGCCGAAAGCTCGGTCGACGCCGTCGCTTTGCTCTGCCGCCTCCACGACGCCTATGAGCGCGTCGCGCAGCAGCGCGGCAGCCGCATCGCCATCGAGATCGAGCGCGATCTGCCGCCGGCGCGGGTCGAGCTGGGCGCGGCCGAGCGGATGTTCGCGCGCATGCTCGCCGCGACCATCGGCCTCGCCGGCGAAGGCGAGACGATCGGCGCGACGATGACGCTAGGCCAGCTCGCCGGGCGGCCGATGCTGTGCCTGTCGATCGACCGGCCGCGCGCCATCGATGGCCTCGACGAAGCGGCGTTGCTGGACCCCGGCTACAGCCCGGAAGGCGATTGGCCCGGCGCGCCTGCGCTCGGCCTCGGCTTCGCGCTGCGCCTGGTCCGCAACCTCGCCGACGCGGTGGGCGGCGGCCTCGCCGTCGGCGAGACGCGCTTCTTCCTCTATCTGCCGCCGCTCGAGCCGGCCGAGCGCTCGACCGGCAACGGCGCCTGACCCCGCCTTGCCAAGCCCGTGCCCGCTCGCCTATCGCCGGGCGACGCGAGCTTCAGGGCCTGTAGCTCAACGGTAGAGCCGGCCGCTCATAACGGCTTGGTTGGGGGTTCGAATCCCTCCGGGCCCACCACGCAGGCGACGAGACGAAACAGCGACCGCTGTTTCGCACGTTCGCCAAGTGCGGCCGGCCTCACGATGTGAGGACCGACGGCGCGGCTTTGCCGCGACGCCTTGCCACCGAGGCCAGCGGCGTGGCAAAGCCACGCCGTCGGTCGCACGATGTGCGCCGGCCGGGCTTGCGCGTCTTGCGAATAGCGATCGCTATTCGTCGTGCGCGCTACGCCGGGGAGTGGCGCAGCCTGGTAGCGCATCTGCTTTGGGAGCAGAGGGTCGCAGGTTCGAATCCTGTCTCCCCGACCATTTTTGCCCCGGTCGACGATCCGCCGGAGGCGTGGGGGTGCGCAGATGAGTCGTTCGAAGCCGCTTCTCGCTTTGCTCGCTTTCGCTTTGTCCGCCTGCGCGGCGGCGCCGGCGGCCGTGTCTGTCGCGGCGCGGGGCGATCCCCATGCCGCCTGGTGGGCGGAGCAGAGCTGGCGTTACCCAGACGCCGCCGCGGCCGAGGCGGCCTACCAGGCGCTCGCCGCGCGGCAGTCGGCCTGGCCCGAATGGCACCAGGTCCATGTCGCCGCGCTCCCCGCCGGCACGCGCTTCCAGATGGCGCTGGCGCCGGGGCAGGGCACCGACCGGCCCGGCGCGTTCGCAACGTTCGACCGGATTCCGGACGTCGCCTGGGTAAGGCGGGTGCTGGCGGTGAAGGTGGCGTGGAAGCCGGCGATCGACCGCGTCGTCACCTACGAGGTGGTCGACCCTTTGCCCGCCGACACCGGCACGGTCGGCCCGCAGATCGACGCCGACGGGCCCGCTTATTTGCCCGGGGGCGGGTCGCAGCTCGAAATGGCGGTGCCGGCGGCCGAGCGCGCCCGCCACCTCAAGGTGATCGAGGTGAGGACGATCCGTTGACCTTGGTCCTCGACGGCGAGGACAGGCTGCGGATCCTCTCCGAGGCCGGCGAGACGCTCCGCGCCGTCGCGCCGCCGCCCGGCTACCTCTTCTCGCACCTCGTCGACGGGGAGAAAGCGGTCGTGTGCCGGGGCGAGGCGCCGCACCAAGGATGGCGGGACTGGCGGTTCGACCTCGACCCCGCCAGCGGCCGGCTGACCCGCGCCGGTCCCGCTTACTGAGCCGGGCGGGCCGCGGGGCCGAGCGCGGCGTCGAGCGCCGTGGCCAGGCCTTCCAGCTTGTAGGGCTTGAACACCACCGGCAGGCCGCCTGTGCCTTCGTGGGCGATCTCGGCCGAGAAGCCGGTGGTGAGGATGATCGGCAGATCGGGCCACGCCTGGCGCAGCGCCTCGGCAAGCTCGAGCCCGCTCATCCCGGGCATGACGACGTCGGTGAAGACGGCGTCGAACGCGGTGCCGCCGGCGAGGACCAGTGCCTCGGCGCCGCTCCGCGCCCGCGACACGCGGTGGCCGAGCTCGAGGCACAAGGCCTCGGCGAGCGCGCCGACATCCTCGTTGTCGTCGACGATCAGCACGTGGCCGCGCCGCGCGGCGGGCCCCGGCGCCGCTTCGCCCGGCTCCCGCGCGACCGACGCCTCCTCGCTGCACGGCAAGACCATCGTGACCGTCGTGCCGACGCCCACCTCGCTGGTCACGCCCGCCTCGCCGCCGGTCTGCGCCGCGAAGCCGTAGACCTGGCTGAGGCCGAGGCCAGTGCCCTTGCCCACCGACTTGGTGGTGAAGAAGGGCTCGAACACCCGGGCCAGCAGCTCGGGCTCGATCCCGCTGCCGGTGTCGGTGACCGCGAGGACGACGGCGCGGCGGCCGTCCGGGAGCTGCCCGTCGCGCGTCGAGACGGTGAGGCAGCCGCCGTCCGGCATCGCGTCGCGGGCGTTGACGCAGACGTTGAGGATCGCCGCCTCGAGCTGGGCCGGGTCGGCCTCTATCGAGCACAGGCCCTCGCCGAGCTCGGTGCGCACCGCTACCCGCTCGCCGATCGTGCGGTCGAGCAGGTCGGTCATGCCTGCGATCTTCTCGTTGAGGTCGAGGATCTGGGGCTTGAGCGGCTGGCGGCGAGCGAAGGTGAGGAGCTGGCTGGTCAGAGCGGCGGCCCGGCCGGCGGTCTGCACGATCGCCTCGGCGAAGCGGATGCGGCGCGGCTCGTCGACGTTTGGGCGGCGCAATATGTCGGCCGAGCCCTGAATGACGGTCAGCAGATTGTTGAAATCGTGGGCGATCCCGCCGGTGAGCTGGCCGAGCGCCTGCATCTTCTGGGCCTGGCGCAGCTCTTCCTCGGCGCGGGCGCGCTCGTCGACCTCGACCTGGAGCCGGCGGAGCGCGTCGGCGAGCGCCTCGGCGCGTGTCTCGAGCTCGCGGTTGGCGCGGCCCATCGCGGTCTGGGCGATGCCAAGGACGAGCACGACCAGGGCCGCCATGATGGCGAGCAGGCCGATCAGGCTGAAGCGGGCGAAGCGGCGGGAGAAGGGCTCGCGGTCCACCTTCAGGTAGACGCTGCCGATCCGCGTGCCGCCGCGCTCGACCGGCGCCGCCGCCTCGATCATCTCGCCGGTCGTGCGGGCCGGCGCGCCGACCCGGCGGGGCAGATAGCCGGGCGCGCGCGAATAGCCGGCGAACAGGCTGCCGTCGCGGGCATAGACGCCCGCCGCGGCGACCTGGCGATTGACGCCGAACGCCGCCGCCGCTTCCTGCGCGGTCGCGGGATCGCCGAAATCCAGCGGCGCGGTGACGCTGGCGGCGAGGATCTGCGCCTGCACCTGCGTCTCCTGCCGCTTCAGCGCATAATTGGTGCGGGCGCTGAGCGCGATCACCGCCACGCCGGCGAGAAGCAGCAGGAGCGCCGCCGCGGCGCCGGCGATGGGGACGTTGGGCCAGCGGTCGGCGAGGCGGGCGATCGGGCGCATCAGCGGGCCGTCCTGACGGTCAGCGCGATGGCGAGCAGGCGCGAGCTGAGCCCGAGCCCGCTCTGCTGGGCGGCGGCCTGGTCGATGTGGAAGCGCACCCGGCCGGCGTCGACGACGAAGAAGATCATGCCCCGCGGCCCACCGCCGCCGGCGTCGGAGACGGTGAGGATCGGCTTGCCGCGCAGCGCCTGGAGCAGCTCGGCCGTTTTGGCGCCGTTCGAGCCCTGGACGAAGGCGATCTGGCAGCCGTCGGCGGTCTCGCGGCCGGCGATGCGGCGCACCGCGATCGGCCGGCCGTCGATCTGCTGGCCCCGCGCCGCCGCGTCGATCAGCGGACCGAACGGATCGGTGCCGACCACGCAGAGCGTGACCGCGCCGCCGGCCGGCGGCCGCGGCCAGGAGACGTAGGCGGCGAACCGGGTGAGGAAGGCGGCCTTGACCGCCGCCTCGCTCGGCTGCGCCGCGGCGGGCGCGCCGGCGAGGAGGAGCGCCGCCGCCGCCGCCCATCTTCCTGCCAAGGCCCCCCACGCCCTCATCAGAAGCGGAGCCGCGTGCCGGCGTAGAGGCTGCGCCGGCTGAGCTGGGCGCGCTTGACGTCGTTGCTCTCGGCGTGGACGTCGTGGAGCAGATTGGCGCCCGCGACGTAGAGCTCGATCCCGTCGCGCAGGTGCCAGCCGAGCCGCGCCTCGGCCTCGGCATAAGCGGGGATATGCGGGTTTTCGAGCGCGTCGATGGCGCGCAGGCCTAAATCGAGCTGGACCTGTCCCAGCGTCAAGCTGGTGCGGGCGAAGGCCTGCCAGTCCGGATCGGCGCCGAGCGAGGCGCGGTCAGCGAGGTCGACCGCCCCGCCTTTCAGGTGGAAATTCTTGTGCAGGGTCGAGCCGCCGAGGCTGAGGCGCCACCATGGCGTCAGCTGCCGGGTCGCCCAGGCCTCGACCCCGTAAGTGTCGCCCTCGAGGCTGTTGCGCAGCCGGATCGGGAAGGGATTGCCGGTGAATTCGGTGGTGCGGATGTCGTCGTAGAGATTGTAGAAGAAATTGACCGACAGGGTCGTGCGCGCGCCGGGCTGGCCGCGATAGCCCGCCTCAAAGGCAATGAGCTTTTCCGACTGGAAGTCGTCGGCGCGCGCCAGCAGCGGCAGGAAGACGAGCTGGCGGTCGATCCGCGACGGCGTCCTGACCGCGCGCGACACGGCGGCCCAGAGCAAGGCGCGGTCGTCGGGATGCCAGGCGACGCGCAGATTGGGGAGCAATTCGGCGCCGGAGAAGGACGAGCGCTCGACCTTCAGCCCGGCGGTGACGTCGAGCTTGGGCGAGACCTGGATCCGGTCCTGCGCGAAAGCGTTGACCACCCACAGCCGCCGGCTCTCAGGCTCGAGGTGGAAGCCGTTGAGGTTGTTTATAAAGTCGTCGCGTGTCGTGCGCGCGCCGACACCCGCGACCACATGGTGGACGCCGAGCCTGGCATTGTA
>JBJMTY010000308.1:0-7099 GCA_045811445.1 Allosphingosinicella sp.
CGATCGCGCCGGCCTCGCCCGATGCGCCGCGTCGGCTGGCAAATCCCTCCCATTCATGCTATGTTCCACCCGTGGTCACGGCCTCGGGCTCTTTCTCATCGTCGAAGAACAGGACGCGAATCGGGGCGCCGCGCGGGCGCTGCCCGGGCCGTCGCCCCGCCGCCACTGATCGGAAAAATCGATCAAAGGGGGGCTCATTGATCGGAAGGATTTTTATTTTCGCGGAACTTCGGAACTTCCGCGTCTTTGCCCCGGCTCGGCGCCCGCTTGGGCACCCCCTGTCCTAATCGCCGCGCGGCCCCTAAATCGGCCTTCGTGACCGATACCCCGCCCACCGATCGCTTCAACGAGGAGAAGTCCGCTTTTACGGTGCGCGGGTCGGACCAGCCGGACCTCGAGCAGGGCGTGGCGGCGATCCGCAAGACGGTGAAGACGCTCCCCGTCCGCCCGGGCGTCTACCGGATGCTCGATGCCAAAGGCGACGTGCTCTACGTCGGCAAGGCGCGGGCGCTCAGGAACCGGGTGGCCAACTACACCCAGGTCGCGCGGCTCACCAAACGGCTGCAGCGCATGGTCGCCCAGACGCGGTCGATGCAGATCGTCACCACCAACACCGAGGCCGAGGCTTTGCTGCTCGAGGCGCAGCTCATCAAGCGCTACCGGCCGCCCTACAACGTGCTGCTGCGGGACGACAAAAGCTTCCCCTTCATCCTGCTGCGCGAGGACCATCCCTTCCCCCAGGTCCGCAAGCATCGCGGCGCGCGGCGCCACAAGGGGCAATATTACGGGCCGTTCGCCAGCGCCGGCTCGGTCACGCGGACACTGAACGCGCTGCAGAAGCTGTTCCTGCTGAGGAGCTGCACCGACACCTTCCTGGCGACGCGCAAGCGGCCGTGCCTGCTCCACCAGATCCGCCGCTGCTCGGCGCCGTGCGTGGGGCGGATCGACGAAGCGGGCTATGCCGAACTGGTCGACGACGCGAAGGCCTTCCTCGCCGGCAAGTCGACCCAGGTGCAGCAGAAGCTGGCCGCGTCGATGCAGGCGGCCGCCGAGGCGATGGACTTCGAGCTCGCCGCCGTCTTCCGCGACCGGCTGCGCGCCCTGACCTTCATCCAGGGCACCCAGACCATCGCCGCCGAGGGGCTGGGCGACGCCGACATCTTCGCGCTGGCGGCCAAGGGCGGGACGATCTGCGTCCAGGCCTTCTTCATCCGCGGCGGCAACAATTGGGGCCACCGCAGCTTCTTCCCCGCCCACACGGCGGACGTGCCGGAGGAGGAAGTGATGGCGAGCTTCCTCATGCAATTCTACGAGGAGGTGCCGCCGCCCAAGACGGTGCTGCTCGACCGCGAGGTGCCCGAGGCGGCTTTGCTCTGCGAGGCGCTGTCGGAGCGGGCGGAGCGCAAGGTGACCTTGAGGGTGCCGAAGCGCGGCGACCATGTCCGGATGGTCGCCCAGGCCCGCCGCAACGCCGGGGAGGAGCTCGACCGGCACCTCGCCGAGACCAGCACCCAGGCGCGCACCATGCGGGCGCTGACCGAGCTGTTCGAACTCGCCGAGCCGCCCGAGCGGATCGAGGTCTACGACAACAGCCACGTCATGGGCACCAATGCGGTCGGCGCGATGATCGTCGCCGGGCCCGAGGGCTTCCGGAAGAACGCGTACAGGAAGTTCAACATCAAGCGGCTGGAGACCGTGCCGGGCGACGATTTCGCGATGATGCGCGAAGTGCTCGGCCGCCGCTTCGCCCGGCTCGAGGCCGAGGATCCGGACCGCAGCCGCGGCGACTGGCCGGACCTGCTGCTGATCGACGGGGGGCGGGGCCAGCTCAACGCGGTGCTGGAGACGCTGGAATGCGCCGGCATCCACGACGTGCCGGTGGTCGGCATCTCCAAGGGTCCGGACCGCAATGCCGGGCGCGAAGTGATGCACATGCCGGGCGGGCGGGAGGTCACTCTGCCGGTCAATTCGCCGGTGCTCTTCTACCTCCAGCGCCTGCGCGACGAGGCGCACCGCTTCGCGATCGGCGCCCACCGGCAGAAGCGCGCCAAGTCGATGGTCTCCTCGCCGCTCGACGAGGTGCCCGGCATCGGCCCGAACCGCAAGCGGGCTTTGCTCATGCACTTCGGCACGGCGAAGGCGGTGCGCGGCGCCGCGCTCGAGGATCTCGAGAAGGCGCCGGGCATCTCGCGGGCGACGGCGCGCGCGGTCTACGATTACTTCCACCCCTCGGGCTGAGCGGATGCACTTCGTCACCCGCGCGATCATCTGCGCCGTCCGGCCGCACGGGGAGCACGGCGCGATCGTGCGGGCCCTGACCCCGGCCGACGGGCTCCAGCCCGGCTTCGTGCGGGGCGGGCGGTCGCGGCGGCTGAAGCCGGTGCTGCTGCCCGGCAATTCCGTCCAGGCGGAATATCGCTCGCGCACCGACGAGCAGCTCGCCCAGCTCTCGGTCGAGCTCGCCGAGAGCCGCGCCGCTCTGCTGTCGGAGCCGCTGGCGGCGGCGGCGCTCGACTGGGCGACCGCGCTCGCCGCCACCGCCCTGCCCGAGGCCCAGCCTTACCCGCGCCTGTTCGAGGCGCTGGACGGCCTGCTGGCGGCGGTCGAGGCCGCGCCCCGCGCGCGCTCGTGGGCTGCGGCTCTGGTCCGCTACGAGCTGTTGCTGCTCACCGAGCTGGGGTTCGGCCTCGATCTGGGTGAATGCGCCGCGACCGGCTCAACCGAGGATCTCGCCTTCGTCAGCCCGAAGAGCGGCCGCGCGGTCAGCCGCGAAGGGGCCGGCGCCTACCGGGACCGGCTGTTCCGGCTGCCGCCCTTCCTCGCCGGGGGCGGCGAGGCGGACTGGCCCGACGTGTTCGACGGCCTCAGGATCACCGGCCATTTCCTCGCCCGCGACCTCCTCATCGCGCGGCAGGCGGACGTGCTCGCGGCGCGGGAGCGGCTGCTCGAGCGGTTGAAGCGCGCGGCCTGAACCAGCGCTCGACCGCCGCGGCGATGCGCGGGGCGGCGCGGCCGTCGCCGAAGGGGAAAGCGGGCCGCGACATAAGCGCCAGCCGTGCGGGGTCGGCGAGGAGGCGGGAGACGGCGGCGAAGATCGCCTCGGGCTGGGCGCCGACCAGCTCGGCATTGCCGCTGGCGATCGCCTCGGGCCGCTCGGTGGTGTCGCGCAGCACCAGCACCGGCCGCCCCAGCGCCGGGGCTTCCTCCTGCAGCCCGCCGCTGTCGGTGAGGATCAGGAAGGCGCCGAGCATCAGCCGCACCATCCCCTCATGGTCGGCCGGCTCGACCAGGCGGACGCCCGGCACCCCGCCGAGCAGGGCTTCCGCCTCGGCGCGCAGGTGGCGGTTGAGGTGGAGCGGGAAGACGATCTCGACGCCCAGCTCGCGCGCGATCCGCGCCAGCGCGGCGGCGATGCCGGCGAAAGCGGGCCCCTGATTCTCCCTGCGGTGGCAGGTGGCGAGGATCGTCCGGCCCGGCGGCATTTCGCCGATCCGCGCCTTCGCCGCGAGCAAGGCGTCGATGCCGGTATTGCCGGTGACGTGGATCTGGCCGGTCGCCCGCCAGTCGGCGCGCAGGTTCGCCGCCGCGTGCTCGGTCGGCGCGAACAGCAGATCGGAGAGGGCGTCGATGGCGATGCGGTTGCCTTCCTCGGGCCAGGGGCGGTTGAGGTCGCCCGAGCGCAGGCCGGCCTCGACATGGCCGACGGGGATGCCGCAGTCGCGCGCCGCCATCGCCCCGGCGAAGGCGCTTGCCGTGTCGCCCTGGACGAGGATTAGGTCGGCGCGGTGGCGCTGGAAATGGCCGCACAGATGGCGGTGCAGCGCCTCGCGCAGCCTCGGCGCGCTGCGGTCGCGCGGATCGCAGCCGAGCTCGAACAGATCGGCGAACTGGCCTTGGAAGGCGCTCCTCAGCCCGCCATGCTGGCCGGTGAGGACGACGCCTTGGCGCAGCGCCGGCAAAGCGGAGACGGCGCGGACGACCGGGGCCAGCTTGATCGCCTCGGGCCGCGTCCCGACGATCGAGACGATCCGCGCCGCTCCGCCAGCCGCGCCGTCAGCCGCCACGGACGCCCAGCTCGGCGGCGGCGCTCTCCAGCCGGGCCCGGTTCGCCGCGTCGCCCGGGAAAGCGGCGAGGCCGGAGCGGAGCGCGTCGCGGGCCCCGGCGGGGTCGTTCAGCACCGCCTTGGAGCGCATCAGCCGGATCCAGCCGTCCGCGTCCCTGGGATTGGCCTTCAGCCGGTCTTCGAGGCGCTGGACCATCTGCTTGACCATCGCGTCCTGCTCGCCCGGCGGGATCGACGAGGCGGCGGCGATCTGCTCGGCGCTGGGGCCGGGAATGCCCCGCGTCGCAATGCCGCCGGCGCCCGGCGCGGGCAGGCGCCCGGTCAGGTCGATGCGGTTGCGGGCGGCGCTCTGCTCGACGGTGCGGCGCAGGTCCGCTTCCCACGGCGCCCCCGGCGGCGTGTCCCTGAGCAAGGCCAGCCAATCCTCGACCGCGCCCTTATGGTCGCCGCCGAGATCCTTCTGGACGGCGAGGAAGTAGCGGGCGCGCGGGTCGCTCGGGTCCAGCGCGAGCGCCTTGCGGAACGCCGCCGCGGCTTCGGGCACCACTTTCGCGCTCGGCGTCTGCAGCGCCTCGCCGAGCGAGGACCAATTCTCGGCCCGCTCAGGTTCCATCCCGGCCGCCTTGCGGTAGGCGTCGGCCGAGCTCTTCGCGTCGCCGTTCTGGGCATAGGCCCAGCCGACCACCCGCCAGTCCTTGGCGGCGGGATTGTCGGCGTCAGGGGCCCCGCCGCCGCGCGAGCGGGTCAGCGCCACCGCCGCCGAGACGATGGCGATCGCCGCCGCGGCGACCAATACGATCGTCGCCGGCGATAATCGTTTCGCTGTGCTTTCCGCTTGTGCCCCCATGGGGTTGCGATCTCTCCCGCAATTTGGTCAACGTCAAGCCCGGCGCACGCCCGCGCCGGTCGCGGGGGACAAGGTGTCGGCTTCGTACCGCATCGCCATCGTCGGGTCCGGCCCGGCCGGGCTCAGCGCCGCCGCGCGGGCCGCCGCGCTCGGCCTCTCCCACGTTCTGCTCGAGAAAGCCGGCCACCTCTCCGACACGATCTACAAATACCAGAAGGGTAAGCACGTCATGGCGACGCCGAGCCAACTCGTGCTCCGCGCCGATCTGCCGTTCGACGCCGGCAAGCGCGAAGCCGTGCTCGCCGCCTGGGACGAAGCGGCCCAGGGCGCGAAGGTCAACGTCCTGCTCGGTGCGGAGGTCAAAGCGATCTCGGGCGGGAAGGGGGCCTTCGCCATCGCGCTCGCCGACGGGCGCAGCGTCGAAGCGGAGAATGTCGTCCTCGCCATCGGCACCCAGGGCAACCCGAACCGGCTGCGCTGCGACGGCGCCGACCTCCCGCACATCCAGTACCAGCTCGACGATCCAGGCGAATATGTCGACGAGCATATCGTCGTGATCGGTTCGGGCGACGCGGGGATCGAAAACGCTCTGGGTCTCGCCGTCGATCCCGAGCAGGGCAATGTCGTCGCCTTGCTCAATCGCGGCCCCGATTTCGCCCGCGCCAAGAGCGCGAACGTCAAATTGCTGATGGAAGCGCGCGACGCGGGCCGGATCGAGGTGCTGACCGAGACGACGCCGGCGAAGGTCGAGCCCGGCTGGCTGGCCCTCGACACGCGCGACGGCGAGCGCCGCGTGCGGTGCGACCGGATCGTCGCGCGAATGGGCTCGGCCGCGCCGCGTGCCTTTGTCGAGGCCTGCGGCGTCGAATTCACCAGCGCCGACCGCGAGGCCTTTCCGCGGCTCACCCCGAGCTTCGAGACGACCAAGCCCGGCCTCTACGCGATCGGCGCGCTGGCGGGCTATCCGCTGATCAAGCATTGCATGAACCAGGGCTATGACGTCGTCGAGCTGATCGCCGGAAACCGCGACCTCAAGCCCGCCGACGAGCCGATCCTGGAAGCGAAGTTCGCCGATCTGCCCGGCCGCCGCGCCGTCGCCGACTGGCTCGAATTCCTCCGCGCCAACGTCGCCATCCTCGCCGAGCTCTCGCCGCTCCAGATGCGCGAGTTCATGCTCGACAGCGACGCCCGTTTCTATCGCGCCGGCGAGACCGTGTTCGAGCGCAACGATCCCGGCGCTTCGCTGTTCGGCATCGCGAGCGGCTCGGTGGCGGTGCAGGTGAGCGCTACCGACCCCTCGGTCACCGTTCCGGTCGCCGCCGGCTCGATCTTCGGCGAGGTCGGGCTGATCTCCGGCCGGCGGCGCGGCGCGACGGTCGTGGCGGCGGAGGATTCGATCCTGGTCGAGGTGCCGCGCATCGCCGCGCTGAAGCTGATGGCGGCGGTGCCGGCGGCGCGGCGCGCCGTCACCCGCATCTCGATCGAGCGCCAGCTGCTCCAGATGTTCGGATCGGGCCTCGCCAGCGAGGATCTCGCCGAAGTGCTGGAAACGGCGGAAGTGAAGCCGGTCAAGGCAGGCGAGGCGATCATCGTCGAAGGCGAGGAGGGGCGCGATTTGTTCGTCGTCCGCCGCGGCTCGATGGTGGTCGAGAAGAGCATCGGCGGCCGGCCCGTCTTCCTCTCCTATTTGCCCGCCGGATCCTATGTCGGCGAAATGGCCGTGCTCGAAGGCGGACGGCGCACCGCCACGGTGCGCGCCGCGATCAAGTCGGAAGTGATCCGCCTCGACGGCGACGCCTTCGTCCGCCTGCTCGCGCGCAAGCCCGCTCTGCTCGCCAAGGCCAAGCAGGAAATGGCCGCGCGCCATGCCCTGAACGAATTCGTCGAGGCGAAGAAGGACAGCTTCGGCGGGGTCGTCGACCTTTATTCCTCGGTCGCCTCCTTCCTGGTCGAGAACGGCATCGGCGAGGCGACCGACGTGCTGCTGATCGACGAGAAGCTCTGCGTCGGCTGCGACAATTGCGAGCGCGCCTGCGCCGACAGCCATGAGGGGCTGTCGCGCCTCGACCGCGAGGCCGGAAAGACCTACGCCCACCTCCACGTGCCGACCTCGTGCCGCCACTGCGAGCACCCGCACTGCATGGTCGACTGCCCGCCCAACGCCATCCACCGCGGTCCCGACGGCGAG
>JBJMTY010000309.1:0-3377 GCA_045811445.1 Allosphingosinicella sp.
CGCAAAGGACTGAAGGTCGAACGCAAGGCTGTGGGCCGTGGGCGTTCACTACGAGGAGAAAGATCGTGCAGCTTCGATTGATCAGGTCCCAAGCGGATCAAAAAGGATTCTTCGGTGGGCACAAAGGGGTTTCTTTCGCCCTCCGGTACAAGCTGGAGGTCTCAAGTGAGGAGCAAGCCCTTGTTGACCGCTACAAAGTAGCAGATTTCGTCGTGCATACTGTTATCTATGGTAAATCCTCGCAGGGAGAGCCTTACACTTGGGATATCCACGTAAAGGATCTCATAAATGGGAACAGCGTAGCGCTGAGGGATTTTAGCGAGGTGGTCAAGTCCGAGGATGCTGTCACTCAGGGGGCCGCAAATTTGAAGGGGCTTCTTGAACGAATGCGGCATTTTGGCGGTGAAGAGGTCGTCGAAATCTAAATCTTGTTCACGGAGGCTCAATGTCACACCGAGATTACGAGCGCGGTCTTCGTGACGGGCGTTACGGAACCTACCGGCCGCCGCACGAGAAAGGTTTCGTTGTGGGGTTTCTCTCCACTTACTCTCGTGACGAGATTGAGGATCGGCGGGATTACAATCAGGGGTACGAGCACGGCCGTCGTCGCTAAGTCTTTCCGCCCCCTCAGGCGTTGTCGGCTACGCCGGGAGCCGATCCGGGGGTGCGCCGCTGGAAAGGTCTAGCTGCGCATCGAATTCCAATAACAGGATGCGCATTGAGCGTAGCGCCCTTCGCTATTTCCGCGTGAATCGGTTGTAGACCGAATAGTCACCAGGCCTCCGCACCGCGGGCATTTGTCCCCGTTCCGATAGCCTTGGGTTCTGTCCGCCATGTCCGCCTCCAGTCGCCGTTGCCGGCACCGGGGCCTCTTCCGCCCCAGACTTCGTCCGTAGATAACTCAAGCCGCTGGCGAGAGCAAAACAAGGCCGTGCGGAGACACAAAGGTGTGTCCCTGCAGAGGATGCTGCAAATACGGCCGGAGCAATCCACGCGTGGGGCCTCATCCCGCCAACGGCGGCATTATGTCGCCGGCCATAGTCATTACGACCTGTGAGCAGGTAATGCTTTCCAAGCCTGCATATCCCCGCCGCTTCCCCTTGACTTGGGCCGCCGACCCGAACCTATTTGGCACAGGAGGATTTCAAGAAGCGCGCGGGCCAGCCCCGGGGCCCGATCGAGAGGGGAAGATGTCCCGCCTCAACGATGTCACCCTCTTCGTGGACCAGTCGCGCCGCTGCCGCGGCGCCGACGATCTGCGCGGCCTCATGGAAGGCATCACCTCCGAAATGGGCTTCCACGTCTACGCGCTCTACCAGCACGTCCGCCGCTTCGACTGGGGCAACGCCAACCTCCTCGCCATCTCCAATTATCCCCGGCCGTGGCTCGAATATCTGTTCGAGCACAGGCTCGACGCCGACGATCCGGTCCATCTGGCGAGTTGCCGGACCGCGCTCGGCTTCCGCTTCGACGAGATGCCGTCCCTGCTGGCGATGACCGCCCGCCACCGGCACGTCATGGAGGCCGCCGCCCGCCGCGGAGGGATTGCCGACGGCTTCTGCGTGCCCTGCCACATACCCGGCGAGGCGCACGGGACCTGCACGTTCGCCGTCCGCCAGGCGGCGCCCCTGCCGGCCGCCAATCTGCACATGGCGCAGCTGGTCGGCCGCTTCGCTTATGAAGCGGCGCGGGCCCTTCAGCGCTCCGGCGCGGAGATCGTGAATCCCATCGCCGCCCGGCCGGGGCGGTCGCGGCCGGAGCGCAATCCCGGCCCGCCGCGGCGGCTGACCCAGCGGCAATTGGAGTGCCTGGTCCTCGCCTCGCGCGGCAAGAGCGATTGGGAGATCGCGCGCATCCTCGGTATCGGCCAGGAGACGGTCAAGCATCACATGCGGATGGTCCGGGAACATTATGACGTGTCGACCCGCATCCAGGCGGCGGTCCACGCCGTGCTCGCCGACGATCTGAGCCTCACCGATCTCATTTCCTGATTTGTCACTCCCCCGATGAGGGGAGTGCGGGGGCGAGGCCCATCCTCCAGAGCGGCACAACAGGTTCGTTCGAGGGTGCCGCATCGTGGTAATGGGCTCGGCCCCCGGACCGGAACTGCGAGGGTGATGGTGAGATCGATCGGGATCGTGGCGCCGCCCGCGCCGCCAGGCGGCTTCGGCCGCAGCCTGGGGGATTTCGCGCGGCAATTGTGGTGGGAAAGGCGCCTGCGCACCGGCTTCTTTCCGCCCGAGATCCTCGGCGAGCCGGCGTGGGATCTCATCCTCCACTTGTTCGCGTCGGAAGCGGCCGGGGCGGCCACTCGCCTGAGCAAGGCCCACGAAGGGGCGTGCGTGCCCCCGAGCGCGGCCGTGTGCCGCGCGCGTACGCTCATGGCGCTCGGCATCGTTCGAGAGGCCGATGCCGCGGGAAAGGCGAGGGGCCGTGAGATCGGCCTTGCGCCGCTCGCCAGGTCGCGGCTCGAGCACCTCCTGATCGAGATGGCGGTTCAGCGCGACGTGCGCCGCGACGACGGCGCTGCGGCGTCGAAGCCGGACGCCTGCGACGCGAGGACAGGGTTGCCGCCATGCTCGAGGAGTGCCGCGCCGCGCTCGACGCCATGGCCGCCTGGCAGGCCGCCGCCCATCTCAGTCAGGCCATCGCGGCGCTCGAGCGGCACCCGGCCTGAGCGGGCGAGGCGTCGCCCGCGTCGCCGGCCTGGATGGCGCGCGTCCCGCGGACGCCCGGGGTTTCGCCGCGGCTCCGGTCTTCCCGGGATGACGGCCGAGTGCCGGCACGGCGGCTGCCTTATTGTCGTCATGCCGGACTTGATCCGGCATCCATGAACACCGCGGCACGAAGCCTCGCACGGCCGTGTTCATGGATTCCGGCCTCCGCCGGAATGACGGTTACGACACGGCACTCATCCGGCACTGATCCGGCGCTCGCTCCGCAACCGTCCGGCGCCTTTCCGGAGGGCCCTCGCGCCCGTGCGCGCCGGCGGGATGGCCGGTCGGCAAGGCTTGGCCGACGCAGCAGTTTCTGCTATGTTCCGCCCCGGCTCTTTCTCATCGTGGACCCTTCCCGCACAGCCCGGCGCCGCGCGAATCGCGCGGGCGCCGGCGTGGCCGCCGCCGTTTCGCGCGTGCGCCACTGATCGGAAAAACCGATCAAATAGGGATTCTGTGATCGATTGGATTTTTTTAAACGCGGAACTTCGGAACTTCCGCGCCTTCCGCCCAGAGCCTCGCTCAGCCGGCCTCGTCCATCCACGGCGGGTCGGGGATCTTCTCGGCGGCGTCGTGGAGGTAGCGGGCCCAGCGGGCGGAGAGGTCGTCGAAATAGGCGTCGTCCTCGGCGATCCGCCGGTGGAGCAGCGGCCGGGCGCG